>DASQDS010000085.1:0-4565 GCA_035634075.1 Pilimelia sp.
AACGAACAAGGCCGCTGACCTGAGTTTTGCCAGGTCAACGGCCATACGATCTAAAGCGCGCCCGAAGGGACTCGAACCCCTAACCTTCTGATCCGTAGTCAGATGCTCTATCCATTGAGCTACGGGCGCTCATACAACTACGGCCCGTATTGGCGCACAATGACGCGTCCAGCGGGTCGTAGCTATGTTGTCGCTGGTCCAGGTGTTTGCCAGCCTGAACCATCTAGGCGTCGACTCTAGCATGTCGTCGAGTCGGGGCGACTTGCCGGTGGGCGCCACCCGCGGCCGAACGTGGCGCCACGTCCGCCCGCCGTCGAAGCACTGCACGGTCACCCCGTACCGAGCTCGCGCCGAGATGAGAGCCGCCCGGCCGGCCGCGGCGCCCGGTTCCGCTGGCCGGAACGTCATCTTGCGACCATCCGGTTACCCACAGCAACATGACTCGCGTACGTAGTGCTGAGCGGTGACACGCGTCCCCCGGCGTGAGCACCTGAGAGGCCCTCGTCCCGAAACGATCAGGTCAAGGAGGCAGTGGTGCGCGTAGGTGTCGTGGGCTGTGGTTACTGGGGTTCCAAGCATCTGCGGGTGCTGCAGCAGACCCCTGGGGTGTCCAACGTCGTCGCGGTCGACCCGCGACCCGAGCGGCGCGCGGAGCTGGCCGCCTCGTCAACGGGCGTACCCGCGTACGCCACGCTGCGCAGCGCCCTTCCGCACGTGGACGCGGTCGTCGTCGCGGCGCCGCCGAACCACCACACGCGCCTGGCCCACCAGGCGCTCGCGGCCATGAAGCACGTCCTCGTCGAGAAGCCGATGACGACGAGCAGCGCGGGTGCGCGACGGCTCGTGAAGGAGGCCGCGGACCGCCATCTCACCCTGATGGTCGGTCACACCTTCGAGTACAACGCTGTGGTGTGGCGGCTGCGGGACATCATCGAGTCCGGCGAGCTGGGCGAGATCTATTACGTCGATACGGCCCGGCTAAACCTCGGCGCCTACCAGAGTGATGTCAACGTGGTCTGGGACCTGGCCCCGCACGACATCTCGATCGTCAACTTCCTGTTGCGCAGCCGGCCGCACTCGGTGGACGCGTGGGGCTCCCAGCATGTGCACCCGTACCAGGAGGACGTCGCGCATTTGCGCCTGTGCTACGGCGAGCGGGACCTACCGGCGCAGGTGCACGTGAGCTGGCTGGATCCGTGCAAGGTCCGCCGAGTCACGGTCGTGGGCAGCCGACGGATGGCGGTCTACGACGACCTTGCGACCCAGGAGCCGCTGCGGATCTACGACAAGGGCGTGGTGCGCGACCAGCACAATCATGGCGCTGGCCCACTGTCGTACCGGTACGGCGACGTCACCGCGCCCTTCATCGAGCAGCCGGAGCCGCTGCGGGTCCAGGACCGGCACTTCGTCGAGTGCGCGCTGTCCGGGGTCCGGCCGCGGACCGACGGCGAGAGCGGCCTTGCCGTGGTGCAGGTGCTGGAGGCGGCCGCTGAGGCGATGCGGCGCGGGGAGCGGGTGCGGGTGGCCGAATTCGAGGCGGCCCTGAACTTCGACGACGCCCTGAGTGACGACGCCCTGGGTGCGGAGGCCCTGGGCGGCCAGCCACCGGCGAACGGCATCGTCGCCGGCACCCTCCACGAGATGTTGCGGCGGGGAGCGTGAGATGGGCGGGCCGCCGAAGTCGGGCGCGACCCCAGGGCTGCCCACCGGGCCGCTCGCGCCCGCCCGCGTGCCGGGCAGCACGTGGCCGACCCGGGTGATCGACCTGCTGGTCGGCGGCACGGCACTGGTGGTGCTGAGTCCGTTGATGCTCGTACTGGCGGCCGCCGTCCGGGCGACGAGCCCCGGGCCGGCCCTGTTCCGGCAGACCCGGATCGGCTACCGGGGCACGCCGTTCGTCATGCTCAAATTCCGGTCGATGCGGGTCGACTGCGACGACACCCTGCACCGGGAGTACAACAAGCGGGAATTGGCTGGTGAGGATCCCCGCGACGAGCACACCGGCGTCTACAAGCCGGCACGCGATCCCCGGATCACCGCGGTCGGCCGGGTGCTGCGGGTCACCAGCCTCGACGAGCTGCCCCAATTGATCAACGTGCTGCGGGGCGAGATGGCGCTGGTCGGCCCGCGGCCGGCCCTCGACTGGGAGGTGGCGCTCTATCAGCCGCACCACCACGAGCGGTTCCTGGTGAAGCCCGGGATCACCGGGCTGTGGCAGGTTTCCGGGCGCAACCGGCTGAGCATGCGGGAAGCGCTGGAGCTGGACGTCGCGTACGCGCGGCGCCGCAGTGTCGCCCTCGACCTGAGCATTCTGGTCCGCACCGTACCGACCGTGCTGCACCTGGGGATGACCCGGTGACGGAGATCCTGAAGAAGGCGGAACCGGAGCGCAACGCGGCGGAGCCGCAGCGCAACTCGGCGGAGCCGCAGCGCGACTCCGTACTGGCCACCGGTCTGTACGGCCGACCGCGCCGGCACATCGCCCGGCTCGCCGCGGTGGCCGTCGCCATCGTCGCGGTGTTCGCCGCCGCAGCCGTCGGCTACAGCTCGCTGCAGCCCCGGGTGTACGGGGCTCAGGCCGATTTCCTGATCACGCCCCGCTCGGACCTCTCCGACACGGCTGCGGAGCGGGCGATGGTGACCCAGGTCATGATCATCAGCAGCGACCCTGTCCTCGGGCCGGTGGCCGGCCGGTTCAAGATGTCCGTTAGCCGGTTGCGGGACAAGGTGACCGCCGAGATGGTCGGGCGCAGCAATCTGCTGCGCGTCACGGTCGCCGACGAGGACGAGGTCCGGGCTCTGGAGCTGGTCCGGCTCATCACGGCCGAGTACCTGACCCGATCGGCCCCGGCCCCGGGCGCGCTCGCCGGCCCGGGCGAGGAGCCGCCGACCCGATCGGCGGTGCTGTCCCCCGCAACCCTCCTGGAGCAGCCCCTGCAACCGCAGCCGATTCGTGCCCTGGCGGCCGGCGTCCTGCTCGGCCTGCTGGCCGCGGCCGTCGCGATGGTCGTGCTCATGCGCCCCCGGTGGTTGACCCGCCCGATCACCTACTGGAAATGAAGCATGGCGGCGGCTGAGGAACCGGCGCGCCCGGCTGCGGCCGCCGGGCAGGACGGCGACGCCGGAGCGTTCGCCAGGAACTCCATGTCGGTGGTGGGATGGACGATCGTCAGCCGGCTCAGCGGCTTCGTCCGTATCGCGGTCGTCGCCGCCGTGCTGGGGCCCACCTATCTGGGCAACGTCTTCCAGGCGACCAACAGCCTGCCGATGATCGCGTATGCGGCGCTGACCGGCTCGCTGTTCTCCAACCTGCTGGTCCCGCCGCTGGTCCGACATGTCGACAGTGGTAATCGAAACGCCGCGGCCCGGCTGGCCGGCGGCTTCCTCACCGCCGCCCTCGCCGCATTCGGCGTGGTCTGCATGCTGATCGCCGTGGCGAGCCCGCTGATCCTGCGGCTGCTGTCACTGGGCGTGCCGGATGACGCCGCGGTGGCGCAGCGCCGCGTCGGTCTGATCCTGCTCCTGCTGTTCATCCCGCAGATGCTGATGTACGCGGTGGTCGGCACGGCGGAGGCGGTGATGAACGCGCACGGCCGATTCGCGCTTCCGGCCGCGGCACCGGCGCTCGAGAACGCCGGCATCATCGCCACGATGGCGGCGACTGCTGTCATCTACGGCACCGGCGACGCGCTCGCCGCGCCGACGACCGGGCAGATGCTGCTGCTCGGCGTCGGCACCACGTCCGCCGTCGCCCTGCACGCCGCGGTGCAGTGGTGGGGGGCCCGGTCGGTGGGCGTGACACTCCTGCCTCGGCGGGCGTGGCAGGCACCGGAGGTACGCGACATCCTGCGCCGTGCGGTGCCGTCGCTCGGTTACTCGACCCTCGACGTCGTCCAACCGATCGGCGCCATGATCGTGGCGAACCGGGTGCCCGGCGGCGTGATCGCCTTCCAACTGGCGATCAACCTGTACACGCTGCCCTCAGCCCTTGGCACTCGCCCGGTCGCGGTGGCGGTGCTGCCCCGCCTCGCCCGCCTGTCTCACCTGGGAGACCTGCGGCGGTTCCGCGATGAGCTCGTCCGGGCAGCGGCGCTGGTGGCCTTCCTGACGGTGCCCGCGGCCATGGCGTTTCTGGTCCTTCGCGACCCGCTGGCCCGCGCCGTCACCTTCGGCCAGATGGCCGCCCCGCCGGGTCAGGCGCTGGTCGCGATCTCCGTCGCCGCGCTGACGCCGGGCCTGGTGGGGTACGCGGCGCTGCTGCTGGGCACCCATGCCTGCTACGCCCGGCACGACGCCCGCTCACCGTTCCACGCGGCGCTGCTGCGGGCCGCCGTCGCCGCGGTGGGCATGATCGTGGCGTTCCAGGTGCCCGCCGGACCCGCCGCCCTCCTCGCGCTGGGTCTCACCTTCTCCGCCGCCGACATCGCGGGCGGCGGCCGGTTGGTGGCGCGCCTGCGCCGCGTGCTGCCAGTGGGCGGTGAGCGGCTGGGCGGTCCCCTGCTCCGGACGTTCAGCGCCGCGACGCTGATGTCGGTGCCCGCATACCTCGTCGCGGAGCACCTGCC
>DASQDS010000086.1:0-3183 GCA_035634075.1 Pilimelia sp.
TCCTCGGCCAGGGCGCCGACCCGCACGTCGCCGGCGGCGCGGCCGGCGGCGGCGCCCCGGTGCACCGTCAACCCCGCTCCGCCGGCCGCCAGCCGGCGCAGCACCGCAGCCGCCGCCGCGGCGAACTCCATCTCGGCGTACGGCGACGGCGGCCGGTCGAGCCAGTCCACGTGCCGCTGGACGATTTCCAGCCCGCGCGCGTCGTTGCCGGTCAGGCCGCAGAACGCCACGTGGGCCGCCACGTCCGCCATGTTGGCGATGTTGCGCCGGTGCGCCCGGTACGCCCGGCGGTGCGCGGCGACCGCCTGCTCCAGCCGGCCGGTGCGCAGGTACGGCAGCAGCAACTCGGTGAGCATCGACTGCGGCTGCTCCGCGCAGGTGAGCCGACCGGCCAGCACCGGCTCGGCGAGGGCCACCGCCTCGGCGTCGCGGCCCCGCTCCGCCAGGTGCACGACCTTCCCGGTCGGGTCGCAGCCCGCGCAGTCGGAATTCTCGTCCCGGGGGGCCGCGCACCAGCTGGCGTACCAGGACTCGGTTGCCTTCTCGTCGCCGATGTGCCGGGCCAGCATCCAGCGCAGGCCGTAGACGGCGTGCGGACTGTGCCCGCCGGCGACGAACCGGCGCTCCATGTCGTCCAGCACGGCCACCGTCCGGGCCAGCGGCACCTCCGGGAACTTGGCCAGCGACGAGACCACGTACTTGAAGAACCAGCGCAGCAACCGGTCGTCGGAGACGTCGTGCCGCCCCGGGTGCGCGTCGAAGTCGGCCAGGCACCAGGAGAAGGTGACGAACGACTTCGCCGGCTCGCCGCCCCGGTGGTAGGCCGAGGTGGCGAACATCCGCGCGTGGAAGGCCAGGTCCTCGTCGCCGAGGGCGTCGGCGTGCCGGACCGCCTCCTCGGCGGCGGCGATCTGCTCCGGGCCGTCGGGCAGGTTCCAGCCCTGGCCGATCAGCCGCCGCACGCCGCCCCCGTCCAACCCTCGCCCGGTCACACCGGCTCCCCTGGGACGGCCCGGCCGAGCAGGCCGAGGAAGGAACTGTTCAGCAACGCCGCGTCGGCCGGCCGGATCGGGTGGTAGCCGAGCAGGAGAGCCTGCCCGTAGAGCGCCTCCACGGCCAGCGTGACCAGCGTCGGGTCGGCCAGCGCGGTGACCCGGCGGACGAGCGGGTTGCGGTGGTTGAGCACGAGCTGCGGCCGGTCGGGCGGCCCGGACTCGGCGATGGCGTCGAGCACCCCGCCCCACACGTCGTCGACCCGTTCCCGGGTGGCCCGCAGTTCACCGTGGAACGCCGCCGACCGGCTCACCAGATACAGCGCCGGCAGCGCGGCCGGGTCGTAGCCGCGCACGACGACCTCGCAGCCGAGCCGGTCGAGCGCGCGCTGGGCGGTGGTGACGAACGGGTGCAACGCCAGCTCCACCTCCGGCTCGAGTGTGTCGAAGCGGGTCGTCAGGTCCGTCGGTTCCAGTCGCTCGACCAGCACGGACCGGTCCGCGCCGGGCAGCCGCTCGATGATCTCCAGGTCGTACGTGTAGCCGGCGTTGACGACCGCCACGTCCTGCGCCGCGGCCACCGCGGCGAGCTGCCGGAACTCGTCCGTGGTGGCCGCGTACCGCAGGACGCCGTGCCGCTGCCGGAACTCCGCCAACGTCATCCGGCCGACGTTGGTCTCCATCGGCCACCACTGCTCCACGAGGCGCAGCATGTCGTCGTCGTGCAGGGCGAGGGCCTTGACGCCGAGGTGGTGGACGCGCAGGAAGTCCGTCAGCCGGTCCGGCTCGCGCGCCGCCAGCCGCACCAGCCAGCCGCGCACCTGGTCGCCGAGCGCCTCCCGCACGCTGTCCAGCAGGCCGTCCTCGTACAGCGCCTCCCGGCTGGCGGTGGGGCGCAGCTCACTGGCGTCGACGACGCACCGGGCGAAGAACGCCCACTCGGGCAGCAGCCCTTCCACGCCCTCGGCGAGGAGCATCCGCTTGAGGTACACCCGGTGCCCGGAGCGGGCCGCCGGGTTCGCCGGCGCGGGCAGGACGAAGGCCGCACCCACCAGGCCCGCCTCCGGCACGGCGAGGTCGATCACGTCGAACGGTGGGAAACCCCACACCTGCTGGGCGTACGCCAACAGGCGGGCGCGGCGCGCGGCGGGTGACCTGTCGTCGGTCGCCGACCACGGCGGCGGCCCGTCCGTGGTGGATTCGGCGCCGACCCGCACCTGCACGGGCAGCAGCGAGCCGTAGAGGCGGGCCAGCTCGGTGACGGTCGGCCCGGCGAGCCACTGCTCGGCCTCGCGGCGCGGCAGCAGCGTGACGGTGGTGCCGACCTCCGAGCGCCGCTCGTCGGGGCCGGCCGGCGCGACCGCGTACCGGCCGTCCGCGTAGCCGGTCCACACGACCGTCGGACTGTCCGCCGCCCGGGTGTGCACCCGGATCTCGTCCGCGACCAGGAAGCAGGACAGCAACCCGATGCCGAACTGGCCGAGGAACTCGTGCCGGGCGAAGCCCAGCTCGTCCCGCTTGCCGCTGCGCCCGATCGTGGCGAGCAGCTCATGCACCTGCGGCTCGGTCAGGCCGATCCCCGTGTCCGACACCCGTAGCGTGCCGTCGCCGGTCACCTCCGGCGGGTCGATCTGCACGCGCGCGGGCGCTCCCGGCTCTGCGGCGCGACGCGCGGTGATCGCGTCGACCGCGTTCTGGAGCAGCTCGCGGACGTAAACCCGGGGGCTCGCGTACAGATGGTGACTAAGTAGATCGACCACGCCGCGCAGGTCGACCTGGAAGGTGCGGTCCACGTACGAAGCCCTCCCCGGTCCGGTGTCCGCGGCCACGGTACCGGTGAGCCGCCGGTGGCTGCCTCCCCGATAGGGGTGCGGCGTCCTGGCCGTAGGGCTCAGGACCGGAAGGACCAGTCCCCGTCGGGTGGGAACCCGGCCCCCGACTCATGCCTCTGTCCGGCATGATGACCAGACGCGCACTGCTCGGCCTCGCCGGGGCCGCGGCCGGCGCCGGCGTCCTCGGCGCCGCCGCCTGCGAACGCCCTGTCGCCGCGCCGGCCCCGGCCGACGACGCCCTCCTCGTCGCCCAACTCCCCGGCGGGCTGGCCGTCCTCGGCAGCCGGGCCCAGACCCGCCTCGACAGCCCCGCCCTGCCGGGGACGCCGGTGGCCGTGGCGACGCCGGGCCTGCTGTGC
>DASQDS010000087.1:0-1899 GCA_035634075.1 Pilimelia sp.
AAGCGGCGCTACGTCATCACCATGGTCGTCCGCGGCGTGAGCCTGATCCTGGCGGCGGTCTTCTACCAGACCCTGTGGCTGGCGATCATCTTCGCCGTGCTCGGCACGGTCCTGCCCTGGGTCGCGGTCATGATGGCCAACGACCGGCCGCCGAAGAAGAAGCTCGTCGTCAACCGCTACACCGCACCGCGGCCCGACCGCATCCTGGAGAACCCCGCCCGCCCGGGCCGGGTGATCGAGCACTGAGGTTCAGCGGGCACCCGGCCGGGCGACCACGGCCGCTGCCTGCGCCAGGCCCGCCTCCAGCGCCGCGACCGGGTCGCCGTCCGGGGCGGCCAGCCAGACCGACAGCAGCCCGGCGGTGAACGCGTCGCCGGCGCCGGTGGTGTCGACCACCGTGGCCGGGTGTGCCGGGCGGTGCACCAGCCGCCCGCCGTCGGCCCACAGCGCCCCGTCGGCGCCCAGCGTCACGACGGCGACCGGGTGGTGGGCCGCGAGCGCCTGGGCGGCCGCTGCCGGGTCGGCGCACCCGGTGAGCAGCCGCGCCTCGTCGGCGTTGGGCAGCACCAGCGTCGCCGCTGCGGTGTCGGCCAGCCATCGCCGGACGCCGTACGCGGCCAGCGGACCGGTGGACGCCGGGTCGACCGAGACGGTGCACCCGGCCGCGCGGGCGGCGGCCAGCGCCGCCAGTCCCGCGGCGCGCGGGCCGGGGGCGAAGAGGCTGTAGCCCGACAGGTGCAGGTGCCCGCCGGGTACCGGCACCGGGACGTCGGCCGGCTCCAGCGCGAGGTTGGCGCCGCGGTCGGCCAGCATGCTGCGCTGCCCGCCGGGCTCGACCAGGCTGACGATCGTCCCGGTGGCCGCGCCCGCCACGGTGCGCACGGCCGGCGTCACCCCGGCCGCGGCCAGCTCGGCGACCAGGCCGGTGCCCGCGGCGTCGTCCCCCACACACCCAGCGAAGGTGACCGGCGTGCCCAGCCGGGCCAGCTGGACGGCGACGTTCGCGCCGGCGCCGCCGCCGCGGCTGCGGATGGCCGCCGGGCGGTCCGACCCGGGCGCAGGGCTCCCCTCGAGCAGCACGACGACGTCGGTCGCCAGGTCACCGACGACCCCGACCTCCCGCACGGTCAGCGGCCGACGGCGGCCAGGGCGGTGGCGATCCGGCCGGCCAGCTGGGCGTTGCGCAGCACCAGCCGGACGTTGACCGCCAGCGTCGCCCCCTCGCTGACCCGGTGCAGGTGCTCGAGCACGAACGGCGTCACCGCCTTGCCCCGCACCCCCGCCTGCGTGGCCGCGGCGAGCGCGTCGGCGATCACCCGGTCGTGCAGCGCGGGGTCGAGCTGCTCGTCGTCGGGGAGCGGGTTGGCCACGACCACGCCGCCGGGGGCCAGGTCCCGCCGGGCGACGAGGACGGCGGCGGCCTCCTCGGGCGAGGACACCGCCCAGTCCACCGTCGAGCCGGAGTCGGCGACGTAGAAGCCGGGGAAGGCCGTCGTCCGGTAGCCGACCACGGTGACCGACAGGGACTCCAGCCGCTCCAGCGTCGCCGGGACGTCGAGGATCGACTTGACCCCCGCGCAGACCACCAGCAGCGGGGTGCGCGACAGCGTGGTGAGGTCGGCGGACTCGTCGAAGGTGTCGGCCGCCTCGCGGTGCACGCCGCCCAGACCGCCGGTGGCGAACACCCCGACACCCGCGGCGGCGGCCAGCAGCGCGGTGCTCGACACCGTCGTCGCCCCGCTGCGGCCCAGCGCCAGGGCGACGGGCAGGTCGCGCACGGCGAGCTTGGCCAGGCCGGGGTCGGCACACACCCGGTCCAGCTGGACGGCGGTCAGGCCGACGTGCGGCACGCCGTCGAGGACGGCGACGGTCGCCGGCACCGCCACTCCGGCGCGCACC
>DASQDS010000088.1:0-3103 GCA_035634075.1 Pilimelia sp.
CTCCACGCCGGCGGCGCTCAGTGCCGGGTCAGCTCGGTGTGGCCGGCCAGCCGCGAGGCGCGGTCCGCCTCCGCCAGGGCGTCCAGCACGCCGTCCAGCTCACCGCCGAGCGCCAGGTCCAGGTTGTACGCCGTGTAGCCGATCCGGTGGTCGGTGATCCGGTTCTGCGCGAAGTTGGACGTCCGGATGCGCTCGGACCGGTCGACCGTGCGCACCTGCGAGCGGCGGGCGTCCGACGCCGCGGCGTCGGCCTCGGACGGCGCGGCGGCCAGCAGCCGGGCGCGCAGGATCCGCAGGGCCTGCTCGCGGTTCTGCAGCTGGCTCTTCTCGTTCTGGCAGGACACCACGATGCCGGTGGGCAGGTGGGTGATCCGCACCGCCGAGTCGGTGGTGTTCACCGACTGCCCCCCCGGGCCGGAGGAGCGGAAGACGTCGATCCGCAGCTCGTTCGGGTCGATCTGCACCTCCACGTCCTCGGCCTCCGGGAGGACGAGCACGCCGGCGGCGCTGGTGTGGATGCGGCCCTGGGACTCCGTCACCGGCACCCGCTGCACCCGGTGCACCCCGCCCTCCCACTTCAGGCGCGACCACACCCCGTTGCCGCCCTCCGGCGTCCCCCGCGCCTTGACGGCCAGCGAGACGTCCTTGACCCCGCCGAGGTCGGAATCCTGGGCGTCCAGCACCTCGGTGACCCAGCCGTGCCGCTCCGCGTACCGCATGTACATGCGCAGCAGGTCCCCGGCGAACAGCGCCGACTCCTCGCCGCCCTCGCCGGCCTTGATCTCCAGGATCACGTCCTTGGCGTCGTGCGGGTCGCGCGGGATGAGCAGCTCGGCGAGGCGGCCCTCGAGCGCGGGCAGCCGGCCCGCGACCGACTCGGCCTCGGCGGCGAACGCCGGGTCCTCCGCGGTGAGTTCCCGGGCGGCAACCAGGTCCGCGCGGGCGGCCTCGAGCTCCGCGGCGGCCTTGGCGATCGGGGTGAGCTCGGCGTAGCGGCGGCCGACCCGCCGGGCCGCACCCGGGTCGGCGTGGATCGCCGGGTCGGAGAGCCGCCTCTCCAACTCCCCGTGCTCGTCCAGCAACGCGGCGAGGCGCTCAGCGCTCATCCGGTCCTTCGCTCTCGTCTCATGCCACCGCACCCGCCCGGGGACCCGGGAAGATCACGAAAGAACGGCGCCCGCCCCGCGGCCGGATCGGCCGTACGGGCGGGCGCCGTCGAGGTAGCTACTTGGCCGGCTTCTTGGCCTGGATCTTGGCGTACTTCTGCTGGAACTTGGCCACCCGGCCGGCGGTGTCGAGGACGCGCTGCTTGCCGGTGTAGAACGGGTGGCAGGCGCTGCAGGTCTCGACGTGGATCGCGCCGTTCTTGGCGGTGCTACGGGTGGTGAACGTGTTGCCGCAGGAACACGTGACCTCGGTCGACACGTACTGCGGGTGGATGTCGGACTTCATCTCGGCGGTCCTCTCGTGTGTGGTCGCCGGGTCGCCTGCGGGCGGCGTTTGCTGGGCCTGAGCCAGCCTGAGCCTGCTGAGCGTGAACCGGAACCTGGCCGATGGACCAGTGTGCCACGACCGCCACCGGGTCCGGACGTCGACCCCGGCGACTGATCCGCGCCACACTGTCCGTCGCACACAACCGGCCGGCCCCCCACCGCATTCCCGCCCCCGTCGGCCACCCTTGACGCATTAGTTTTTACTTATAAGATGGGCCCCATGGCGCCACGGGGTCGGCCGGCGGCCGGCGAGCCGGACGTCTTCGCCGCACTGGCGGACGCCACCCGGCGGCAGTTGCTGGAGCGGCTGGCCGGCGGCGAGCGGACGGTCACGGAGCTGACCGCGGCCACCCGGGTCAGCCAGGCGGCGGTCTCCCAGCACCTGCGCCTGCTGCGCGACACCGGACTGGTCGAGGCGCGGCAGGACGGCCGGCACCGCCGGTACCGGCTGCGGCCGGCGGGCTTCGCGGAGCTGCGCGACTGGCTCGCCGAGCTGGACCGGTTCTGGCAGCGGCGGGTCGCGGCCCTGGGCGCCTACCTGGACGCGGGTGGCGCCGCGCCGGCCGCGGGGCCGGCGGACGGCATCGACGGAGGGGAGCGGCCGTGAAGGCGGACCTGGTGGTCGAGGCGGTGTACGGGCACCCCGTGGAACGGGTGTGGGCGGCGCTGACCTCGGCCGAGGCGCTGGCCGCCTGGCTGATGCCGAACGACTTCGCACCGCGGGTGGGCCACGAGTTCACCTTCCGCACCGAGCCCGCCCCCGGCTTCGACGGCGTGGTGCGGTGCCGCGTGCTGGAGCTGGCGCCGCCGACCCGGATGGTGTGGTCGTGGGCCGGCGGCCCGATCGACACCACGGTCACGTTCGCGCTGACCCCGCTCGCCGACGCCCGGACGGCCTTGCACGTGCGGCAGTTCGGCTTCCGTGGGTTGGGCGGCCAGTTCACCCGGCTGGTCCTGCTCCGCGGCAGCCGGCAGATCTACCGCCGGCGGCTGCCCGCCTACCTGGCCGGCCGGCCGCTGCCGGACCCGCACGCCGGCCACCGCCACTGGCCACCGCACTGGCTGTCGGGCCGGCGCCGGTGACCGTCCATTAGCGACAGACCGCCATGGAGGCACGAAATGACCCTCGGCACCATTACCTTGATCACCGTCCCGGTCACCGACCAGGACAGGGCGAAGACGTTCTACGTCGACACACTGGGCTTCAGTGTCACGTTCGACTACGTGATGGACGAGGCCACGGCCGGCGGGGCGGGCGGCGGGGCCCGCTGGGTGATGCTGACCCCGCCCGGCGGCGGCCCGGACATCACGCTGGCGACCTGGTTCGGCGAGCAGGCGCCGCCCGGCTCGGCGAAGCTGACGATAACCGCCGGCGACGTGGACGCGACGTACGCGGACATGGCCGCGCGGGGTGCCCGACCGCACGGCGCGCCGGTGGACGCTCCGTGGGGCCGCTTCTTCACGCTCGACGACCCGGACGGCAACACCTGGCTCATCGTGCAGGGCTGAGTGCCGGGCGGTGCGGGTGCTACGTCACACCGGGCACATGCTGGCCGCCTCGCCGGGCGCCGACGGGCGCGCGTGGGCGTACGGTGGCGCGGGCCGGCGGG
>DASQDS010000089.1:0-11060 GCA_035634075.1 Pilimelia sp.
GACCGCCAGCCGGGCCGGGTCGAACCCGGCCGGCGGTGGTGCGCCCGCGACAAGGGCCGCGACCAGCGCGGCCTGCCGCCGCGCCAGGCCGCTCGGGGACGCCGCGCGGTCGGTCATGTCACGCGCGGGTGGCCGGCCGCCGCCGCGATGGCGTCCAGCTCGGCCCGCAGCTCAGCGGCCGGCGGGTAGGCGCCGTCGCGTTCCAGCAGCAGCGCCGGGGGGCGCCGCCGGGCGGCCAGCTCCGCCACCAGGTCCAGCACGGCCGGGGGTACGGGGTCGGTGTGCGTGTCGTGGTAGAGGCCCTCGCCCTCGGCGCCGCCGGCAACGTGCACGTACGCCACCCGGTCCAGCGGCAGCCTGTCCAGCAGGGCGGTCGGGTCCGCGCCCCGGTTGCGCGCGTTGGCGTACACGTTGGCGATGTCCAGCAGCAGCAGCGCCCCGCTGCGGTCGAGGATCTCGGTGATGAAGTCGGCCTCGGTCAGCTCGTCGTCCGGCCAGTCGAAGAGCGCGGCGATCGGCTCCAGCGCGAGCGGCACGTCCAGCTCGGCCCGGGTGCGGGCGACGTTGGCGACGATCGCGTCCACCGCCTCGCGGGTGCGCGGCAGGGGCAGCAGGTGGCCCGCCTCCACGCCGGCGGACCGCACGAAGGCGATGTGCTCACTGACCAGGGGCGCGTCGACCGTCCGGGCGGCGGCGGCCAGGTGCGCCACCCGGGCCGGGTCCACCGGCTCGGCGCCGCCCAGCGACAGCCGCACCCCGTGCGGGACGACCGAGACGCCGCGGGCCCGCAGCTCGGCGAGCAGCCCGGGGGGCTCGCCGCCGGGCGGCAGCGACTCCGCGACGACCTCGACGAAGCGCAGGCCCGGGAGTTCGGCGACGACGCCGGCGATCTCGGGCCGCCAGCCGATGCCGACGCCGTAGTCCGCCAGCGGGGTCATCCGCCGCAGCCCCCGCCGCCGCAGCCCCCGCCCCCGCCCCCGCCACAGGAGCCGCCGCCCCCGCCGTCACCGCCGCCGCCGGCCGAGCCCCCGGGGTAGCCGGCGCCGGTCGTGGCGCTGCGGGCGGATGCGAGGTCCAGGTCGGCGGCCGCCGCGAACGCCGGGTCGGCCGCCCACACCGCCGCCGCCCCGAACAGTGCCACACCCATCGCGGCCCCCGGCATGCCGTACGGCGCGTACGAGGTCGCGTGCTGCGGCGCCAGGTGCGCGTACCGGGACCGCAGGGCCGCGATCGCCCGGCCCGCCGCCGCGGTGGACCGCGGGACCCGCGCCAGGAGCACCACCGCCGCGATGCCGACGGCGGCCAGCGCCAGCGCCAGGAGGGCGACCGGCCGGCCGTTGGCGACGCCGGCGTACAGTCGCGCGACGCCGATCGCGAACAGGCCGACCAGCAGCAGTGGACCGCGCCGCGCGGCACGCCGGGTGGCCGCCGGCACCGCCAGGCCGGTGCGTTCCAGCCAGAGTCGCGCGTCGTCGAGGGCGCCCCGGACCACGTGGTTGTCCGGCAGGTCCCGCGCCCGCAGGCGCTGGCCGGCGGCGTGGTGCACGGCCTGGTCCAGCGGCGTGGCGCCGGCGGGCAGCGGGCCGCTCTGCAGGAGCAGCCGATCCGGGCCGGCGTCGACCGCGCCGGCCGTGCGCAGCCCGCTGAGCGAGGCGAACACCGCCAGGCGGGGGCCGCCGGCGAGGTAGGCCGCGTGGTGTGGGCCGACCTGGTCGACCCGTGTGTCGCCGGTGCCGGCGAACAGCCGCCGGCGCTGCGCCAGCGTCCAGATGAGGATGGCCGCCGCCGCCCCGAGGAACACCAGGAGGAACACGGGGCCGGAGATGCCCCAGGTCGCACCATCACCCGCCGCAACGTTCATACGACCGATTGTGCGGCAACGGCGCCAGCCTGGGGAGCGGCCGAGCGGCGGACTACCGGATGCCCGGGCGGCGCACGGCCTCCTCGACGAGGTCCAGCACCCGGTCCAGGTCGTCGGCGGCGCGGCCCATGGCCAGGTGGAGCACCAGGCCGTCGTACGCGAGCTCGAGGAACTGCGCGAGCACGTCGACCGGCACGTCGTCGCGGAGCACCCCGGCCTCGCGCTGCCGGCGCAACCGGTCGCGCGTCGCCGCGGCGACGGCGGCGGAGCGCTCCGCCCACCGACGGGCGAAATCCGGATCGGTGCGCAGCCGGCGGGAGACCTCGAGCTGCGTGCCCAGCCAGCCGGCCGTGTCGGGTTGCGCGGCCGGGTCGCCGGCGCGGGCGAGCAGGTCCCGCAGCACCTGGACCAGGCCGTTGCGGGCGACCGTCGCGACCATCTCGGCGGCGTCGTCCTCGGCCACCGCCAGGAACAGCGAGTCCTTGTCCCGGAAGTGGTGGAAGATCGCACCCCGGGACAATCCGGTCGCCTCCTCCAGACGGCGGACCGTGGCGCCCTCGTAGCCGTGCCGCGCGAAGCACGCCCGCGCCGCCCCGAGGATCTCCCGGCGGCGCGCCTCCAGCTGGTCCTGGCTCACCCGCGGCACAGCGTCGATCGTGACAGGTGCGCCCGCTCCGGTGCAATCCGTACGTACGGCTTGCGGGTTACGGGGCCTCTCCGCACCCGCTCCGTAACTCGGGGGGTGTTGCCGTTCGGCAAGCTCACGTAGGGTTCGCCCGTGCCCCTCCTGCTCCTCGACCTGGACAACACCGTCCTTGACCGGGCGGGGGCGTTCCGTGCGTGGGGCCAGCGCTTTCTCGCCGACATCGGCGCACCGGCGGAGGACCTCGAGTGGCTGATCGACATCGACGCGGACGGGTTGACCTCCGGCTGGGACATCGCTGACGCCGTGCGCGCCCGGTACGGGCTGCGGGTCGGGTCGCTGGAGCTGGTGGAGGGGCTGCACGAGGGGATCGTGCGGTACACCCGGCTGGACCCGCTGGTGGCGTGCGCGCTGCGGATCGCCGACGACGCCGGCTGGTGCCCGGTCATCGTGAGCAACGGGGCGGTGCGGCAGCAGGAGGCGAAGATCCGACGTACCGGTCTGGACCGGTACGTCGCGGACTGGGTGATCTCGGAGGAGGTCGGCGTCAGCAAGCCGAACCCACGGATCTTCACGCTCGCCGCGCAGCGCGCCCGGATGCGGTTGCAGGGCGCCTGGGTCGTGGGCGACAGCCCGGAGGCCGATATCGGCGGCGCGGCCACCATGGGCCTGCCCAGCGTCTGGCTGCACCGGGGGCGGACATGGCTGGAGCGGCGGTTCGTGCCGACCCGGACGGCCGACGGCGTCATCCCGGCGCTGGCGGCGGTGCTGTCCGCACGGCTGCACGCGCACGCCTGACCGCCAGCCGGCTACTGCAGGTAGCTCTCCACCTGGCTGGGGCTGCGCGGCTCCACCGAGTCCGGGTCGCCGCCCTGGTCCCGGGCCGCCCGGCGCCGGCGCAGCAGATCCCAGCACTGGTCGAGCGAGACCTCCACCTCCCGGAGGCGGGCCTGCTCCTCCTCCGAGGAGAGCTCGCCGGCCTGCCGCCGGTCGCGCAGGCGGTGCTCCTCGGCCATGAGCTCGTCGATGTGGCTGAGCACGGTCTTGTCGTCCATGCCCCGAGCCTGCCACACCGGCGGGCGGGGCGCGCGGCCTAGAGCATGCGGCGCAGCACGTACTGCAGGATGCCGCCGTGCCGGTAGTAGTCGGCCTCGCCGGGCGTGTCGATGCGGACGACCGCGGCGAACTCGACGCCGGTGTCCGTGCTGACCGTCACCGTGCGGGGCGTGGTGCCCGCGTTCAGCGCCTCCACCCCGGAGATCGTGAACGTCTCGGTGCCGGCCAGGCCCAGCGACTCCGCCGTCGCGCCGGCCGGGTACTGCAGCGGAAGGACGCCCATGCCGATGAGGTTGGACCGGTGGATCCGCTCGTACGACTCGGCGATGACCGCCCGCACGCCCAGCAGCATGGTGCCCTTGGCCGCCCAGTCGCGCGACGAACCGGAGCCGTACTCCTTGCCGGCCAGGATGACCAGCGGCACGCCGGCCTCGGCGTACGCCTGCGCGGCGTCGTAGATCGTGGTCTGCTCGCCGGTCAGGTGGTTGACCGTGAAGCCGCCCTCGACGCCCGGGACGAGCTGGTTGCGCAGGCGGATGTTGGCGAAGGTGCCCCGGATCATCACCTCGTGGTTGCCCCGCCGGGAGCCGTACGAGTTGAACTCGTGCCGGGCCACGCCGCGCTCGGCCAGGTACCGGCCGGCGGGGGAGTCCGGCTTGATCGCGCCGGCCGGCGAGATGTGGTCGGTGGTGACCGAGTCGCCCAGCCTCGCCAGCACCCGGGCGTCCGCGATGTCGGCCACCTGGCCGGGCTCGCGGCTCATGCCCTCGAAGTACGGGGGCTTGCGCACGTACGTCGATTCGGGGTCCCAGGCGAACGTGTCGCCGGTCGGCGTCGGCAGCGAGCGCCACCGCTCGTCCCCGGCGAACACGTCCGCGTAACCCCGCGTGAACATGTCGCTGACCACCGACTTCGCGATCACGTCCTCGATCTCGGCCGCGCTCGGCCAGATGTCGCGCAGGTAGACCGGCTCGCCGTCGGCGCCCGTGCCGAGCGGCTCGGTCGCCAGGTCGAGGTCCATCGTGCCGGCCAGCGCGTACGCCACCACCAGGGGCGGGGAGGCCAGGTAGTTCATCTTGACGTCGGGGTTGATGCGGCCCTCGAAGTTGCGGTTGCCCGACAGCACGGACACCACCGTCAGGTCGTGCTCGTTGACGGCCGCGGAGACCGCCTCCGGCAGCGGGCCGGAGTTGCCGATGCAGGTCGTGCAGCCGTAGCCGACCAGGTGGAAGCCCAGCTTCTCCAGGTACGGCGTGAGCCCGGCCCGCTCGTAGTAATCCATGACCACCTTGGAGCCCGGCGCCAGCGTGGTCTTCACCCACGGCTTGCGGGCCAGGCCCTTGTCCACGGCGTTGCGGGCCAGCAGGGCCGCCCCGATCATCACGTGCGGGTTGGACGTGTTGGTGCACGAGGTCATCGCTGCGATCACCACCGCGCCGTGGTCCAGCTCGAATTCGGCGCCTTCGTTGTGCACCGTCACCGGCCGGGTCACCCGGCCGCCGGCGCCCACCGCCGCGGAGATGATGTCGCGCGGCTGGTCCGCCGGGTCCTGCTCGCCGTCGGCCGCCGGCGGGTCGCTGGCCGGAAAGGACTCGGCGCTGGCCTCGTCGGCCCGGCCGTCGGCGCCGAACGGGCGCTCCTGCTGCGGCACGCCCGGCTTGCGGCCGGCGTCCCCGCCGGTCTCGTCGGCCGAGACGTAGTCGGTCAGCGCCGCCCGGAACATGGTCTTGGTGCTGCCCAGCGGCACCCTGTCCTGCGGTCGCTTCGGGCCGGCCAGGGACGGCTCGATCGTGGACAGATCCAGTTCCAGGCGCTCCGAGAACGCCGGCTCGCCGGCCGGGTCGTGCCAGAGCCCCTGCTCCTTGGCGTACGCCTCGACCAGCGCGATCTGCCGCTCGTCGCGGCCGGTGAGCTGGAGGTAGGCGATCGTCTCCGCGTCGATCGGGAAGATGGCGGCGGTCGAGCCGTACTCGGGGGACATGTTGCCGATCGTGGCGCGGTTGGCCACCGGCACGGCGCCGACGCCCGGCCCGTAGAACTCCACGAACTTGCCCACCACGCCGTGCCGGCGCAGCATCTCGGTGATCGTCAGCACGAGGTCGGTGGCGGTCGTGCCGGGGGGCATCTCGCCGGCGAGCTTGAAGCCGACCACGCGGGGGATGAGCATGCTGACCGGCTGGCCCAGCATGGCCGCCTCGGCCTCGATCCCGCCCACGCCCCAGCCCAGCACGCCCAGCCCGTTCACCATCGTGGTGTGCGAGTCGGTGCCGACCACCGTGTCGGGGTACGCCTGGCCGCCGCGCTCCATCACCGTACGCGCGAGGTATTCGATGTTGACCTGGTGCACGATGCCGGTGCCGGGCGGCACCACCTTGAACTCGTTGAAGGCGCCCTGCCCCCAGCGCAGGAACTGGTAGCGCTCGCGGTTGCGCTCGTACTCGAGCTCGACGTTGCGGGCGAACGCGTCCTGCCGGCCGAAGAGGTCGGCGATCACGGAGTGGTCGATGACCAGCTCCGCCGGGGCGAGTGGGTTGACCTTCGCCGGGTCGCCGCCGAGCTCGACGACGGCCTCGCGCATGGTGGCGAGGTCCTCGACGCACGGCACGCCGGTGAAGTCCTGCATCAGCACCCGCGCCGGGGTGAACTGGATCTCCACGCTCGGCTCGGCGGCCGAGTCCCAGTCGCCGAGGGCGCGGATGTGCGCCTCGGTGATGTTGGCGCCGTCCTCCGTGCGGAGCAGATTCTCCAGGAGGACCTTCAGGCTGTACGGCAGGCGCTCGTGGCCGGGCACCGTGCCGATCCGGAAAATCTCGTAGCTCGCGTCGCCGACGCGCAGCTCGCTCTTGGCACCGAACGTGTCCAGGCTCGCCACGTCGCACTCCTTCGCACCAGCGACCGGCCACACCAGCGACCGGCAGGTTGACCTCTGTCGACCAGTCTTTCGTACGGCGCGGGGCGCCCCCGGGGTTAGGCCATGCTTACCCGACGGCCGCGCCTATCTCAAACCGTACGTCCGTCTTGCTAAGTCCGCAACCCCGCGCGGACGCGGCGAGCGGGGTACCCATCCCGGGTACCCCGCTCGCGCGTAGGAGGGTCGTCGGGTCGCGGCGCGCGCGAACCCGCCGTACTCACCGCTGGCTGCCGACCGACTCCTTGGTCTGCGTAACGGCATCGCGGCCGGACTCGGTCGCCTGCTCCTTGGTGTTCGCCACCGCCTGCTGCGCGGTGTCCTTGATCTCGCCAGCGGCCTCACGGGCCTTGTCCTGCAGCTCGCTGCCGAGCTGCCGACCCGCGTCCTTCAGCGGCTCGATCACCTTGTCGGCGTGGCCGGCCAACTGCTCACCGGCGCGGCGCTCGGCCTCGGTCTCCGGCAGCAGGGAGGCGGCCAGCAGACCCGCGCCGAAGGCGATGAGGCCCGCGGCGATCGGGTTGCCCTGCGCCTGCCGGGCCACCTGCGACGGCGCCTGGCGGGCCGCGTCGGCCACGCCGTGCGCCGCCGACTGCGCCTTGTCGGCGACGGTCGACGCCTTGTCCGCGACGGTGGACGCCGCGTCGGAGGCCTTGTCCTTGACCGTGCCGGCCGCGTCGGAGGCCTTGTCCTTCACGGTGCTAGCCGCGTCGGACGCCTTGCCCCCGGCCGAGCTGAGCCCGCTCGACACCGAGCCGCCGGCGGAGTGGGCGCCCGACGGGGACGAACCCATCACCTTGTCGGTGGTGCGCCGGACCGCGCCCTTGACGCCGTCCCAGCGACGCTCGGCGATGCGCTTGGGACTGGTGCGGTCGGCGAGCCGATCCACGTCCGCGGCCAGCTCGGACCGCGTCGCCTCGATCTCTTCCCTTATCCGGTCGGGTTCTTCAGCCATTGTGCATCCTCCTTCAGGGTCTCAACGGTCTGCTGGGGGACCGGCGACACGTCCTTCATCTTCTTGCGGCCGTTGGCGTACAGCACCGCCCCGGCGATGCCCCAGATGACGGCGACGATGACGGCGGCCCAGCCGAGCGGCATGATCGCGTCCAGCCCGAACATCAACGCCAGGCTGGCGAACAGCGCCACCATGTACCCGGCGAAGCCGGCCCCACCGAGCATCCCGGCGGCCTTGCCAGCCTTGCTGGCCTCCACCTTCAGCTCGGCCTTGGCCAGTTCCACCTCTTGGCGGAAGAGCTTCGACACGTCGTCGGCGACCTCGGCGATCAGGCTGCCGATGGACTGGTCGTCGGAGCTGCGACCGCTGTCGGCTGCCGCGCGGGCGTCGGCCATCAGCCGGGCGTCCGGCGTCACCGGGGTGGCGGGCGTGTTCGGCACGGCCGATCCCATGCCGGGAGTTGTCGGCGCGGTCACGGCCGGCCTCCCTCCGCGCCCGCACGCAGCGAGCTGTACTCGGTGTCCGTGGTGGTCTCCGGCGTCACGACGGCGCCGGGCTGGGGGTCGGTCCAGTCGCCGTCGTCGCGGACCAGCTCCGGCTCGTAGGAGCCGGCGGCGCCGGTCGCGCCGTAGGTGCTGGTGGTGCCGTAGGTGGTGGCGCCGTACGCGTCGGTCGTCTCGTAGCCGGCCGTCGTGTCGTACCCGGCCGTCGTGGCGACGCCGCCCTCGCGGAAGCCCGCGAAGGTGTCCGCCGTGCCGGCCTCGTACGCGGCCTGGTAGCCCTGGTCGCTCGAGCTGTCGGAGCCGCCGGTGAAGACGGTCTTGCCCAGTCGACCCGCCACGAACCCGGCGGCCGCGGCGGCCAGCAGGAACGTGCCCGGCTTGCGCCGAGCGAAGTCGGTGACGTCGGAGAGCAGGCCCTCCGGGCCGCGCGTCTCGAGGTGGTCGGCGAACCGGTTGGTCCGCTGCGCCAGGTTGCTGACCAGCGTGCTGGCCGGCGACGAGTCGCGGCTGTCGGCCATCTCGCGCATCTCGTCGGACGCCTGGCGGAGCTTGGTGACCATGGTCCCGTGGCCCTGCTGGGCCCTGTCGCGGACCTGCTCCTTGACGTCCCCGGCTACCTTCTTGGCCTGCGTGGACACCTCGCCGGCAACGTTGCGCGCCTCCTGCTTGGCGGTCTGCGCGACGTCCTTGGCGGAGTCCGTGGCGGCCTGCGCACCGGTCTTGGCCGCCGTGGCGGCCTTGTCCTTGATGCCGTCGCTACCGGAGGTGGTGTCGTTGGCGCCGCTCGCGTATGTACCGGTCGTGCCGGTCGCGGTCGTGCCGGTCGTCCCGGTCACGGTCGCGCCGGTAACCGGCGTGGAGAGCGACGTCGTGCCCAGCGAAGGGTCACCGCCAACGTCCATCTCCCGGTCCCGGCCGGCAGATGTCTCGTCGTACATTCCTGCCTCCTGATCCTTTCGTCGACCCGCCGGGTGCGGGCCGCGCCTGGACTCTCGGTACCCTCCGTGCGCTTTTCTACACGGGTTCGGCGGCAACCTGTCTCGATAGAACTTGCCGGCGCCACACCGGTGTGGGAGATGTTTGTCGCAGGTCAGAGCGGGGGATCCTGGCGGGCGTGGAGGCGATCACGCAGCGGGACACCCTGGCGGAATTCTTCGACCGGTACGGCGCGGCGCTCACCGCGGGCGACCTCACCACCATCGCCGGCTGCTACGCCCTGCCGGGCATGGTGGTGGCCGACGGATACAGCTTCAGCTTCTCCAGCCCGGCCGCCGTGGCCCTGTCCTTCCTGGGCGCGGCCCCGGCGTACCAGGAGCGCGAGCTGGTCGCGGCCCACGCCGACATCACCGACGTGCAGCGGCTCAGCGACGGCCTGGTGCTGGCCGCCGTCCGCTGGGAGTACCTCGACTGCCGGGGCGCGGCGGTGCCCGGCGAGCGGTACCGGTACGTGGTCCGCCTGGGCCGCACCGCCCCGCAGATCTGCGTCGTGCTGCCGGGCGCGGCGGACCTCGACCCCTGACCCCGACGCGCGACGGGGGCGGGTCAGAGTCTGCCCGCGGGAGGTTGCCGGGCGAGCAGTTCTCACAAACTGCTCCGGCGCGATCACGGCCTGATTACGGTCCTTTTCGGCGGGCACGCGCGCCCAATCGGGGAGCGCGGAGGCCCGCGGAAGAGGGGGACCTATGACTACCGCCACCTTCGCGCCGACGCACACGGGCGCGCAGACGCAGCAGCAGTTCGGCCCGCAACCCGGCACGCCGGGCATGCCGCCGACAAGCTCGTACTCGCAAGTCTCGCCGTACGGTTTCTGGGGCGACCTGGCCGGGACCACCGGCCCGGTGGCCGGGCAGCTCGCCGGCGGGGCCTTCGGCAACGCCCAGGCGCA
Organism: Pilimelia sp.; assembly: GCA_035634075.1. Classification (GTDB taxonomy): domain Bacteria; phylum Actinomycetota; class Actinomycetes; order Mycobacteriales; family Micromonosporaceae; genus DASQDS01. The sequence continues at coordinate 9,812 of DASQDS010000089.1, forward strand.
CATCCCGCCGGCCCAGCTCGGGCAGACCCAGTTCCCGCAGGCGCAGCTCATGCAGCAGGCGCAGATTCCACCGGGGCAGGTTCCGCAGGCGCAGATTCCACCGGCGCAGCTCATGCAGCAGGCGCAGGCGCAGCTCATTCAGCAGGCGCAGCTCATCCAGCAGGCGCAGATCCAGCAGGTGCTGCTCCAGCACGCGCTCACCCAGCAGGCCATCCAGCAGGCGGCCCAGCAGCAACTCGCGCAGCAGCAACTCGCCCAGCAGCAGTTCGCCCAGCAGATTGCCGCACAGCCGGGCAGCCAGCAGCAGGGCATGCAGCAGCAGGGAATTCAGCAGCAGGGAATTCAGCCGCAGGGTATTCAGCCGCAGGGTATTCAGCCGCAGGGGATTCAGGGGATGGGACAGCAGGCCGTCGCCCCGCTGGGCACGCAGCAGCTGGCACCGTACGGGATCGCCGGGCCCATCGGGCAGGGCACGCCGTACGGCATGGTCGGCGGCGCCCAGAGCGGCATGCCCGGCGGTGTCCAGCCGGCCCAGTACGGGACGACACCGCAGTACGGCATGTCGCCGTACCCCGGCGCCACCCGCTGAGCGCGACCGTGCCCAGCTTCGGCGCCCTGCCGCCCACCATGCCGGCCCCGGGCGGCTACGAGTACGGGGCGCTGTCGGCCGGCAGCCTCGTCACGATGGCCGCGCCGGCGCCGCTCCCGGCGCCGCTCGGCGTGCCCGCTGAGGCGCTGCGCCAACAGGCCGCAGCGGTCCTCCAGCACTGCTACCGGTGGCTGGAGTCCGCCGTGCCGCTGGTCCCGCAGACGGCGGAGGTCATCCCCGCGATGATCTCGGCGGTGCAGCAGTACGAGGGCAAGCGGTACGACACTTCGCTGGCGCAGGGACTCGCCGTGCTGCACGCCGCGCGGCAACTGCGCGCCGCCGTACCGGCACTGCCGCCGTTGTGACCCGGTGAGCGCAGCGCCACGCGACCCGGCCGGGTCCGCCGCCGCCGGCGGGCCCGGTCCGGCGCGCTATCTGCTCGGCTCCGACGATGACGAGCTGCTCACCGCCGTCGTCGCGAGCCTCCCGGCCGGGGCGCGGCTGCTCGGCCGGCCGGCCGCCGGCCTGGTGACGGTGGAGGCTGCGGCGCCCGTCGCGGCCGACCTCGCGGCCCGCTACGCCGGTCGGCTGGTCGTCGAGCCGGATGCGGCGCTGGACCCGTTGCCGCCGGTCGGGCCCGGCACCACCGGCTGATCCCAC
>DASQDS010000090.1:0-4661 GCA_035634075.1 Pilimelia sp.
CGGGCGGGACGGTGTCCCGGACGCCGAACCCGACCCACTGCCCCGGCGCGAGCCCGGCCGGTACGGCCCGGGCCTCAACTGACCTGCGCCGGGTAACCCGGCCGTGGTCGGCGCCACGCCGGCCCGTTTTGCGGGTGCCCGGTAGGGTGCGCTAGGGTTGAGAGGACGACGCGGGGTGGAGCAGCTCGGTAGCTCGCTGGGCTCATAACCCAGAGGTCGCAGGTTCAAATCCTGTCCCCGCTACAAAGAAGCACTAGGTCAGAGGCCCGGTTCTCCGAGATGGAGATCGGGCCTTGATCGTTATCTGTGATTTGTCCGCGGGACTGGCCGTCAGAGGGCGACAGCTACCGGCACGGCGACGCTGCCGGCGCGCGACCGGGTCATCTTGCGCGGATCGGTCGAGGAGCTGACTCGCCGCGCCGACGGCCGGGTCTGGTCGGTCGACACCGACTGACCAGTCCCAGCCCGCGGCACGGTCGTGTCGGGCTACGCCTCCAGGCAGTCACGCCAAGGGCTCGAGCCGCCATGTCTGGTCGGAAGCGACACTGTTGGCGCATCGCCACTGAACGGCGAGCGCGCCGTTCTCGAGACTGGCGGCGGCGATGCCGAGGCACCTGTTGGACAGCACGTTGCGCCACCAGACCTGGACGTTACCGGGGATGTGCACCAGGCCCCAGGTCTGGTCGGTGACTCGATTCGCGCTGCAATCCCACTGGACCGCGAGCGCGCCGTCCGCGCGACTGCCGGCGCTGATGCCAAGGCACTTGCCGGACCGGCGATTCCGCAGCTGGTAATAGTCCGCACCGAGGGGCCGCAGCGTCCATCCCTGATCAGACGAGGGGTCGAACGAGCAGTCCCACTGAACGGCGAGCGCGCCGTTCGCAGTGCTACCGCCGCTGATGCCCAGGCATTTCTTGCTGATTCGGTTGATCAGGTGGTAGGTCGGCTCCGCCGGTTCGGCGGCCGCCGGCGTGGCCGCCGTCATGAGGGCAGCAGTACAGCCCACCAACAGCGTCAGCAACACGCTGAGGCGCCGTCGGAGCGCAGGACGTTTCGGCATGGGTACGCCTTTCTGCTCGGGCGATTTTCGTGCGGCACCTGCCGACCGCCGGTACGGACCGTGGTCGATCGTTCGGCGGCACGATGGTGTCCACCAGAATGGCGGCGAGCGCTATCCGTCGGCTATGCGCCGGCCATGCGTGGGTGGCCGGATGTGTCAGGCCCTGGGCGAGCCGCCATCGGCGAGGTATCAGAACGATGGCGGGCCTGGGCCGGAGGCGGTCATCGGACTGCTACGCCGCGAAGTCGCTCCAGATCCGCTTGCCCACCTCAGAGATCAGCTGAGGGGCTTTCCCGTGCTTCTTGCCAACGGATCTGCCAACGCGGGCGGTCATCGCGGCGGCTCGCTGGCGGCGTCACCGTTCTGCGGGCGAAGATCGTCGACGAACGGCCGCCACGGTGTCTGTCGCCTCCCGGTTCATGCGGGCATTGAGAGGCATTGCCGTCAACGTCTCGGCGGCGTGGCCGAGCCGGTGTTGCCGACGGCTGCGGCGTCGCTGGGCAAGGTAGGATGGCTCGTGTTTCCCAGGAGGCTCCGGTGAGCGCTGCGGTGCTCAATCACCTCGGTCCTTGGACCGAGGGGGAGTACCTTGCGCTCAGCGAGACTGGTGACCGCATCGAGCTCATTGATGGCCGCTTGCTGGTGAGCCCGGCGCCGAGTAAGCGGCACCAGCACCTGTCCCGCCGGCTGGCGAACGCCCTCGAAGGCTCCGCGTCCGGCCGGGGACTTTCGGTGTACGAGGCGGTCAACGTGCGGCTGGCCACCGGGCGGATCGTCATTCCGGATCTTGTGGTGGCGGAAACCGACGACGACGGTGTGGTGATCGACGCCGCTGAGGTCGCACTCGTCGGCGAGGTCGTCTCGCCGGGCAATGCCGCGGCGGACCGCCTGGTCAAGATGCAGCTCTATGCCGCCGCTCGGATCCCGGGGTACCTGCTGGTCGAGCAGGAGTCGGCACACGCCGTCGTGCTGCGGCTGTACCGCATGGACGGCGCACACTACGTCGAACACGCGGCAGCCAAGGCGGGCGAGACGCTGGAAACAGACAGCCCGTTCCCGTGCCGCCTCAGCGCTGATTCGTTGCTCACCCGTTAGCCCGGGTGTGACCTACGGGCGGAGCCGCAGCAGGGGCGCCGACCACGGACCCCGGCGACTCCCTCAAGACGGCGCGGGACGTGCTGGTCCCGGACGGCGAGCGGGGTTGCGCAGCTCCCGCCGAGGTCAGCACCATCACCGCCCCGAAGATCAGCGCCATGGCATCAGCAGCCGGAGTGGTAATGGCCGGCCCTCGGGCAGGTCCGGCCAGTCGGCCGGTTCGTCGGTGGCGATGGTCTCCGGGTCGTTGACGCGCAGCTGTGCCCTGGAGGCCCGGATGAAGTCGTGCAGGGCATCCGACAGCCGGGTATGGGGCGGCACGCCGGCGTACTCGGCGGCGCGCGGGTCCTCGTCGCCCTGCGCCACCCGCATGACCGCCCACGCATGTCGGATCACCATCCGCGCGGCCCGTTGCACGCGGACGTCCCCGAGCAGCCGCAGTTGGATCTGGAGCGACCGCATCTTCTGCTGCTCCTCGGCCGCGCGGGCCGCCACGGCCGCCCGGTCCGCCGGCTCTGCCCCAGGGATCCGCCCGGCGGCGTGCCCGAAGTGCTGGCTGGCCGAAATGAACTCCACGCTCAGCGTGAACAGCGGGGTGTCCCACCGGGTGCCGAGGGTGTGCCGCTCGCGTCGGCGTTCCAACAGGTACGCCGGCACAAAGCCGACAAGCACACCCGAGGCGAGGGTCACCAGCACTGCCCATGTCACGGACCGCACCGTATCGAACACGCTCCAGTCGGCGGGCGACGGTCCTGTGGCCAGCCCTACCACGACTCACCGGCTGGCGGGATTCGCCGCGGCGCGGCGGCGCCATAGCGTCGAAGGCATGACATTCCATCCCCGCCGCACAGCCGCGGCGCTGGCGGTCGCCGGCCTCGCCGCGGCGACGCTGGCCGCCAGCATCGCGCCCGCCGCCGCGGACCATCCCGCCGCCGAAAGCCCGGGCGCCGCCGGCCGCGGGCAACTCGTCCTCGCCCATCCGCTCCGATCGTTGCCCACGGCCGGCGACGTGGCGGCCGAGCTCACCAGAGACCAGTTCGGCACCGGTGGCGTGCGCCACGGCGTCGACAGCTACCAGCTCGTCTACCGCACCATCGACCCGCGCGGACGGTCCACCCTGGCCAGTGGCCTGCTCGCCGTGCCCCGCAACGCAAGCCGCGAGCTGCGGGCCGTCTCCTACACCCACGGCACGGAGATCAGCCGGACGGACGCGCCGTCGTTCTGGAAGGAGACGTGGGCGGTGGGGCCCGCGCTGACGTACGCGTCGGCCGGTTTCGCGGCGGTCGCACCCGACTACCTCGGCCTCGGCGTCGGCCCCGGCCCGCACCCGTTCCTGGACATCCCGTCGGAGACGACCGCGGCGGTCGACATGCTGCGGGCGGCCCGCGAGTTCCTGCCGCGCACCGGCCGGGCGCTGCAGCGGCAGGTGCTGGTCACCGGGTTTTCGCAGGGCGCATCCGCGGCTGTGGGGCTGGCCCGGGCGCTGCAGGGTGGCGCCGACCGGTGGTTCCGGCTCGGCGCGCTCGCCCCGGTCGCCGGGGCGTACGACTGGCGGGGGGTCGAGCTGCCGGCGCTGCTGGACGGGACGGTGGAGCCGCCCTGGAACGTCGGCTACCTCGCGTACTTCCTGGTTTCCTGGAATCGGCTGCACCACTTCTACCACGACCCGGCCCAGGTGTTCGAGAAGCAGTACGCCGGCACGGTCGAGGCGATCTTCGACGGCCTGCACAGCGGGCAGGAGATGGTGGGCGGCCTGCCCGGTGACCTCGACGGGTTGCTGACCGAAGACGGCCTCGCGCTGCTGACCAACCCGACCGGCCGGCTGGCCGCGGCCATCGCCGCGCACGACAGGGCCTGCATGGACTGGACGCCGCGGGTGCCGGTGCGGCTGTACGTGTCCGCCGGCGACGAGCAGGTACCCGCGGCGAACAGCGAACACTGCCTCGCGGGCCTGCGCTCGCGCGGGACCGGCGACGCCACGATCGTGACGTTGCCGACCTTCACGGGGTACGGCGACTCGGCGCACCTCGGCGCCAACCTCAAGGCGGCCGCCGAGATCGCCGCCTGGTTCCGCGCCCTCCCGTGACGCGCGATCAGGCCTCCCGTCCGGGTCAGCTCAGGAATTCGGCCCGGGTCAGGGGCCGGTCGACGAAGCGCACGTCCCCGAGCCAGCCGTGGAAGCCCTGCTCCACCACCCCGGCGCGGTGCGCGGCGCCGATCAGCCAGGGTCGGCCGGTTGTCGCCAACCCGCCCGCCGGTCGGGCGGGATTGCGCAGGACCGGGGCGCCGTCGACGTACAGCGTGGTGAGCCGGCCGTCGTTGACCACCGCGAGGTGGAACCAGGCGTCGATGGGCAACTCGTGGCCCCAGTTGGTGCGGGCCGCGCCGCGCCGCAGCGGGACCGCCGACCACTGTGCGGCCTACCCGTCGGAGATGCTCAGGGCGGCGAGCGGCCCGGCCGGGTCGCCGCCGACCCGGCCGGCGTCGGCGGCAGTGCCCAGCCGGC
>DASQDS010000091.1:0-6140 GCA_035634075.1 Pilimelia sp.
CGGCCCGGACACCCTCGGCGTGCTGGTCGAAAACGAGCACGGGCCGACCGCCGCGCGGGCGGCCCAGCCCAGCGGCGGCCGGGGCGTGCTCGGCATGCGGTCCCGTGTCGCCGAGCTGGGCGGCACCGTGCAGGCGGGGCCGTGGCGCGGCCATTGGCGCGTCGCCGCCACCCTGCCCTGCGCCGCGCTCCAGGAGGCTCCGTGATCCGCGTACTGCTCGTCGACGACCAGCCGTTGGTGCGCGGCGGCTTCGCGGCGATCCTCGGTGCCAGCCCCGACATCGAGATCGTGGGCGAGGCCGGCGACGGCGGGCAGGCGCTGAGCGCCGTCCGCGCGCTCCGGCCGGACGTGGTGCTGATGGACATCCGTATGCCCGGCATGGACGGCCTTCAGGCCACCCGGGCGATCACCGACGACCCCGACCTGACGGACGTGCGGATCGTCATCCTGACGACGTTCGAGATGGACCAGTACGTCTTCGAGGCGCTCCGCGCCGGGGCGGCGGGCTTTCTGGTCAAGCACTGCGACCCGCCGGACCTGCTGCGCGCCGTCGACGTCGCCGCCCAGGGCGACGCCATGCTGTCGCCCAGCGTCACCCGCCGGCTCGTGGCCGAGTACGCCCACCTGTCGCGCGAACCGCAGCCGGCGTGGCTGGCGCGCGACGGGCTCACCGACCGGGAACGGGAGGTCGTCGCGCTGGTGGGACGCGGCCTGGACAACGAGGCGATCGCCCGGGAGTTGTTCCTCAGCCCGGCCACCGTCCGCACCCACGTCGGCCGGGCCATGACCAAGCTCGCCGCCCGCAACCGGGCGCAGCTCGTCATCTACGCGTACGAGACCGGCCTGGTCCGGGCCGGTTGGCACCGGGACGGTCGGGGCCCGGCGGCAGCGGGCGGCGGGGTCTGACGAACAGCGTGATCCGCCCCCACGGCTTGTAGACCGACAGGACGGTGGCCAGCGTCAGCGCCGTCAGTGACACCGCCGGCGGGAACAGCAGCGACGACACGTCACCGACCGGTGGCCGCCCGGCGGCCAGCGCGTCGCCGTAGGCCGCGACCTCCCGCAGCCCCGGCCGTAGCGCCAGCGCCACCAGCAGGCACAGCACCACATTGATGGTCAGCTTGGCGCCCACCCACCAGTACCGCAGCACGCCGTACGCGCTGCCGAGGCCCAGGACCACGCCGCTGACGAGCGCCGCCACGCCGGCGGCGAGCATCGGCCAGAGCACGAACGAGCCGAGTGCCTGGTACGCCACCGCCCGGGTGGCCCGGTCGTCCGCCGCCCGGCCGGTGGCGACCAGGACCGCTACCAGGACGTCGATGCCGATCCAGGCGCCGATGGCGAGGAGGTGGACGACGAGCACCGCCCGCCGCCCGCCCCGGCGCAGCGGCAGGCGCGTCGGCCGGGCCCCGCCTGGCGTGGCGGGGGCGGGACGTGGGGGTGCCGCTGCGGTGTCCATGCCCATCAGGATGCCGCCGATCGGGGCCCGGGACATCCGCGCTCCGGCGTCGCCGGGCCTACGTCACGCGACGTACCACCGGATCGTGGCGTGGCGCCGGAGCCGGACCGCAAGGGGCGTGTCGGTTGCCGTTCAGCTCACGCATCGGCGCCGGCCAACTACGGACAGCACGATTCGCGTATCCCTTACTGAGGAGGATCGATGGATCGGCGAATGATGCTGCGGGCGACCGTGCTGGGCGCCGGGGCGGTCGCGCTGCCCTTCACGACATGGTCGGCCGCCTACGGCGCGCCCGCGCAGAACGCGCCCGGCCCGTACGGGCCGCTGCAGCCCGCCAACTCGCACGGCATTCAGCTCCCCGCCGGGTTCACGAGCACGATCGTCGCGCGGTCCCGGCAGGTCGTGCCCGGCACGTCCTACGTCTGGCACGACGCCCCCGACGGCGGTGCGGTGATCTCCAACGGCACCGGCTGGGTGTACGTGTCCAACTCTGAAACCAGCGCCGCGTCCGGCGGGGGCGCCTCCCGGATCGTGTTCTCCTCGACCGGCGCCGTGGTCGGCGCGTCGCGGATCCTCGCCGGCACGAACAACAACTGCGCCGGCGGCAAGACGCCGTGGGACACCTGGCTCTCCTGCGAGGAGGTGGCGCTGGGCCGGGTGTGGGAGACCTACCCGCTCGGCGGCGCCGCCGTCGTCCGCCCGGCGATGGGCCGGTTCAAGCACGAGGCCGCCGCGGCGGACCCGGTGCGCCAGGTCATCTACCTCACCGAGGACGAGTCGGACGGCAAGTTCTACCGGTTCATCCCCACCACCTGGGGCAACCTGTCCGCCGGCACGCTGCAGGTGTTCCGCGCGGGCAGCGGCACGTCGGGCACGTTCACGTGGGCCACGGTGCCGGACCCGGACGGTTCGCCGACCGCCACGCGCTACCAGGTCACCGGCGCGAAGGCGTTCAACGGCGGCGAGGGCTGCCACTACGCCGACAACACCGTCTGGTTCACCACCAAGGGCGACAACCGGGTCTGGCAGGTCAACCTGGCCGCCAGCACCTACGAGCTGGCGTACGACGACAACCTGGTCAGCCCGGGGTCGGCGCCGCTGACCGGGGTGGACAACATCACCGGCTCACCGGCCGGCGACCTGTACGTCGCCGAGGACGGCGGCAACATGGAGATCTGCCTCATCACGGCGGCCGACACGATCTCCGTGTTCCTGCGGATCACCGGGCAGTCGTCCTCGGAGATCTGCGGGCCGGCCTTCACCCCGGCGGGGGACCGGCTGTACTTCTCCTCCCAGCGCGGCACGTCCGGCTCGTCCTCCGGCGGCATCACGTACTGCGTCACCGGCCCCTTCCGCCGGTAGGCGGGCGCGGCGCGGCCCCGACCGGCATCCGGTCGGGGCCACGCCGGTGGCTGGTGGCTGGTGGCGGAGTCAGCCCGCGGGAACCGCCACCGGCTGCCAGCCGAAGACGTTGGGGTCGCGCGGGTCCGCGGTGACCCGCAGCCACTGCGTTGCGGTGTCGCCGTAGGTCTCCAGGCGGGTGAGGTTCGGCACGCCCGCGTAACCGGGCTCGACCTCATAGACGTGCTCGTCGCCGTGGACCAGCAGCACCGGCCGGCCGTACGCCCGGGCGTGCCGGACGACCCGTGCGCGGATCTCGGTGAAGCCGGGGGTGTCCAGCGGTTCCGCCTGCATCATCAGCAACACGCCGGCGGCCCGACCCGTGCGGGCGGCGGCGAACGTGGCGTCGATCCAGGCCAGCGCGGCGGCCGTGCGGGCGGTGACCTCGGCCAGCCGCTCGGCGGGCCGGTCCCCGCCCGCCAGCTGTGCCCATGGCGCCAACCCGTTCTCGCTGCCCACCACGTGCACCGTGGAGAACAGCACGCGGGACCGGGCGAACATGGTGTTCTCCCGGTACGCCCGGTACCGCGGGTCGTACGCCTGGGTGAGCACCGGCATCGGGCGCCCGCCGGTGGTCCGGCCGGGCCGCGGATAGAAGACCCGGCGGACGGCGTCGAGGCGCTCGGTGGGCAGGTAGCCGCCGGCAGCGACGCGGTGGCAGTCGGTCCACTCGTTGTCGCCTGGGGTCAGCACGAAGGGGTCGTCGAACGTGTCGAAGAGGGCGGCCAGGTCGGCGAAGCGGGCGTCGTCACAGGTGGTCGAGCCGCTCTTGACGTCACCGGCGTGCAGGACGAACCGGACGGCCGGATCGGCGTTGATCTGGTCGACGAGGGCGGGGAAGGCGACGCGCTGCGCATCGCCGTACGGGGTGTCGCCGATCAGCGCGAACGTGACGGGCGGGGTGGAGCGCGGCCGGGCGTCGGCGGGCGCGGCCCAGGCGAGGCCGGCCAGCAGCCCGGCCGTGACGGCGGCGGTGAGGGTACGTCGTGGTCGCATCCGCTTATTCGCCCAGGGCGCCGACACCGGCCGGTAGCCACCGGGCGGCGGGACCGTAACGGCCGGGTGGACATCGCCCGCGCCGAGGGGTGGTCGTCACCCAGACTTCACCCGTTCTCGACCGGCCGCACGTACCCCCGCCGTCTGGCGGCGGCACGGTGCCAGCCATGGCATCTTCGCGTAGGCGCTCCGCCGTCCTCGCCGTGGTCCTCGCCGCCGGCGTGCTGGTCGCGCCGGCCCCGGCAACCGCCGGCCGCTCCGGCGGGTTCGACCTGCAGGCGCACCGGGGCGGCCTCGCGCTGCGCCCGGAGAACACGCTGGCCGCGTTCGGCAACGCGCTCCGCCTGGGCGTGCGCACCCTGGAACTCGACGTGCAGATCACCGAGGACGGGCAGGCCGTCGTCACGCACGACCGGCGGGTGGACGGGCGCAAGTGCGCCGACACCGCGGCGGTGACCCCCGGCGATCCGGAGTTCCCGTATGTCGGCCGGTACGTGCACACCCTCACCCTCGCGCAGGTGCGCACGCTGGACTGCGGTTCCCGGGCCCTGCCCGGTTATCCCGGCCAGCAGGTGGTGCCGGGGGCCCGGATGCCGCTGCTGCGCGAGGTCTTCGACCTGGTCCACCGGTACCGGGCGAAGGGCGTCACGCTGAATGTGGAGACCAAGGTGGAGGCTGGCGCGCCGGCGGAGACGGCCCCGCGGGAACGCTTCGTCAGCGTGGTGGCGGCCGAGGTCCGTGCCGCCGGGCTGCTGCGCCAGGTCACCATCCAGAGCTTCGACTGGGGCGCGCTGATGTTGATGCGCCGGGTCGAGCGCCGCCTGCCCATCGTCGCGCTGACCAACCGCGACTTCCTGCAGACCGGCCAGCCGGGCGCCTCGCCGTGGCTGGGCGGCCTGGACATCGACGACTTCGGCGGCGACCCGCTCGCGGCGATCGACTCCTTCGGCGCGGACGCCTTCTCCCCGGTGCACGGCTTCCCGCAGAACGGCACGGTGGCCGAACCCGGCTACCAGCCGTACGTCACCCGCGCCATGGTAGACGCCGCCCACCGCCGCGGCATCACGGTGGTGCCCTGGACGGTCAATGACGCCGCCACCATGCACAAGCTCATCGCGGACGGGGTGGACGGACTGATCACCGACTACCCCGACCGGCTCCGGCAGGTGCTGGCGGCCCACGGGATGCGGCTGCCGCGCGGGTACGCCCCGGCGTTCGACATCCAGGGCCATCGCGGCGCCCGCGCCGTCCGGCCGGAGAACACCCTGGCGGCGTTCCGGTACGCCCTGGCGAATCCCGACGTTTCCACCCTGGAGCTGGACACCGGCGTCAGCGCCGACGGGCATCTGGTGGTGACGCACGACCGCACCGTCAACGGCAGCCACTGCGTCGACACCGCACCGGCGTTCCCCGGCGACCCGCGCTACCCGTACGTCGGCAAGCGGGTGCACGACCTGACGCTGCGGCAGCTCAAGACCTTGGATTGCGGCGTCCGCACGCTCCCGGAGTTCCCGCGCCAGCTCGCGGTGCCCGGCGAGCGGATCCCCACGCTGGCCGAGGTCTTCGCCGCCGTCCGGGCCAGCGGGCGGGCCGACGTCCGGCTGAACATCGAGACCAAGATCAGTCCGCTGGTGGCCGACACCGCCGACTACCGGGTCTTCACCGGCAAGCTCGTCGCCGCCATCGGCGCCGCCGGGTTCGCCCGCCGCGCCACGATCCAGTCGTTCGACTGGCGCACCATCAGGTTGGCGCGCCGCCTCGACGCCCGGATCGGGACCGTGGCGCTTGTCTGGCAGTACGGGCCGACCGAGTGCGCGAGCCTGGCCGACGAGTGCTCCCTGCGCGCGGTCTACGACGACCCGCGCGTCGCCAGCCCGTGGACCGCCGGCCTCGACTGGTGGCGCCACCGCGACCTGGGCCGCCTCGTGCGCGCCGCCGGTGCCGGCACCGTGTCGGCGAACTGGCAGGTGCACGACCCCCGGCAGGGCTCGGTGCCCGCCGCCGACTGGTATCAGCGGGAGAGCCCCGCGTACTTCCACGGCCCGGCGGTCCCGGTGCTGCAGCGGCGGTACGGCCTGACGGTGGTGCCGTACACGGTCAACGACGCGCCCACCATGCAGCGCCTCGTCGACCTCGGCGTGGACGGCATCATCACCGACGACACGGACCTGCTCGTGCTGGTGGCCCGGCGCAACGGCCTGCGCTGAGCCGATGCCGTCGCGCGGCCCCGCCCTCGCGCCGCCGCCGGCCGGTGCGCCGGTGGGCGCCGCGGTCGGGGCCCCGG
>DASQDS010000092.1:0-10964 GCA_035634075.1 Pilimelia sp.
AGTTCACTGGCTGTGGCCCGGGCGATGCCCGCCGACGGGCGGCTGTTGTGCCTGGACATCTCCGCGGAGTACACCGACGTGGCCCGCGAGTTCTGGGACCGGGCCGGGGTCGCCGACAAGATCGAGCTGCGGCTCGGTCCAGCGGCGCAGGCGCTGGCGGCCCTGCCCCGAGAACCGCACCTGGACCTGGCCTTCATCGACGCCGACAAGACCGGCTACGCCACCTACTGGGCCGAACTGGTGCCGAGGATGCGGCCGGGTGGGCTGATCAGCGTGGACAACGTGCTGTGGAAGGGTCGGGTGCTGGAGCCCGAGCCGAGCGACCCGGACACGGTGGCCATCGTGCGGTTCAACGAACAGGTGGTCCGTGACGAGCGGGTCGAGGTGGTGATGCTGCTCTTCGCCGACGGACTGACGCTGGCCCGCCGCCGCTGACCACCGCGCCGTCGCTCCCGGCGGGGTACCGGCCCGACGCCGGACTCCCCCGCCGGGAGCGGCCGCTCAGCGGGGGTTGACGACTGCGGCGGCGCCACCGCCGCGGCGGGCGGGTTCGGCCGCGGCGATCATGGCGCCCCGGCGGGTGAACTCGATCGCCGTCGCCGCGCCGATCTCCGGGTTGGGCGCGAAGGTGTGGCCCAGGGCGGTCAGCTCCGCCGCCGCCGGCGCCGCGAGGAACCCCGGCTCCGCCTGCACGGCCGCCGTGTTGCGCTGCGTGGCGCGCGGCGCGGCGACCGCCGCCGGGAGGCTCATGCCCAGGTCGATGCGGTTGACCAGGATCTGCAGCACGGTGGTGATGATGGTGGAGCCGCCGGGCGAGCCGAGGGCCAGGAACGGCCGCCCGTCGTCGAGGACGATCGTCGGCGACATCGAGCTGCGGGGCCGCTTGCGCGGGCCGGGCAGGTTCGGGTCGCCGGCCGCGCCCAGCGTGTTCACGAAGTTGAAGTCGGTCACCTCGTTGTTGAGCAGGAAGCCGCGGCCGGGCACCACCATCGCGTTGCCGCCCGTCGCCTCGATCGTGAGGGTGTACTCGACCACGTTGCCCCAGCGGTCCGCGACGGTCAGGTTCGTGGTGCTCTGCCCCTCGGCCCGGGTGGCGGCGGCCGGCGCCGCGGCGCAGCCACCGTACGTCCCGTCCGGGTTACCCGGCTGCACCGGCTTGGCCAGGGCGCGGGCCGGGTCGATCTGGCAGGCCCGCTCGGCGGCGAAGCCGTCGCTGAGCAGCTGATCGATCAGGGCGCGGGGCACGCCGTCACCGACGTAGCGGTTGCGGTCGGCGAACGACAGCGCGCTCGCCTCCAGGTAGCGGTGCAGCGCCTGGGTACGGGTGAGCGCGCCGAGGTGCGAGCGCTCCAGGATGTTCAGCGCCTCGCCGACGGCGGTGCCGCCGCTGGACGGGGTCGACATGCCGTAGACGTCCAGCCCCCGGTAGCCCGAGCGGGTGGGTGCGGGGAACCGGACCCGGTACTCGGCGAGGTCGGACAGCCGCAGGTCGCCCGCCCGGATGGGGTACGGCCACGCGCCCACCGGGGTGTCGGCCACCGGCGGGTCCTGCACGGTCGCGACGATGTCGCGGGCGATCGGACCGCGGTAGAACGCGTCGACGCCCCGGCGGGCGATCAGCCGGTACGTGTCGGCCAGGTCCGGGTTCCGGTGCACGGAGCCGACGGCGGGCGGCGCGCCGCCCGGCAGGTACAGCTCCGTGGTCGAGTCGAACTGCCCGAACGCCGCGGCGTTGGTGGCCACCTGGGAGGCGAACGTCGCGTCGACCACGAAGCCCCGGTCGGCCACCGCCGCGGCCGGGCCGAGCAGGGCGGGCAGTGACCGGCTGCCCCACCGGCGCGCCGCCTCCCGCCAGGTCAGCAGCGTGCCGGGGACGCCGGCGGAGAGGCCGCTGATCCGGGCCTCGTCGAACGCGTACGGCGCGTTGGTGGCCGGGTTGACGAACGCGTCCGGCCGCATGGAGGCCGGCGCGGCCTCGCGGCCGTCGATGGTGTGCACCCGGCCGGTGCGCGCCTCGTAGAACAGGAAGAAGCCGCCGCCGCCGATACCGGCGGAGAACGGCTCGGTCACCCCGAGCGTGGCCGCCGCCGCGACGGCGGCGTCCACCGCGTTCCCGCCGCGGCGCAGCACGTCCAGGCCCACCGCCGTTGCCGTGGCGTCGACGGTGGCGACCGCGCCGCCGTAGCCGCGGGCGACCGGCGCCTTGGGCGGGTCGACGGGACCGGGCCGGGCGGCCGCGGGTGCCGGCGCGGCGACCACGGCGAGCCCGACGATCAGCGCGGCGGCCACTGCCGGCCGGACGGCCCACGAGCGGTTTGTCCACGATCGGAATCCACGTCCCACCGCGCGCCTCCCCACATCGGAGTTGGTCCCCGTCCTGCCTACCTGTCCACCTCACCGAAGGCAAGTGTCCGGTGACGGCGGGCCGCGCGGCGAGCCGTCAGAGCGCCAGCCGCCGCAGCGCCGTCCCGCCGTCCACGACCTCGAAGAGCTCCAGCCGGTTGGCGCCGGGGGTGAACAGCGACTCGTCGGGCAGCAACCCGGCGAAGCGGGGCACGCCGGCGCGCTCGGCCAGCACCGGGACGACGGCACCGATCCGGCCGTTGACGGCGATCGCCAGCGTCGCGCCCGCCGGCAGCTCCGGCGGCGCGGTCCCGTACACCACCGCCGGGACCTGCGCGGCCGTGACCGTCTGGAAGTCGGCGGCGTTGGCCACCGTCACGCGCGGGCCGCCGTCGCGGACGGGGAGGCCGGCCACCGGCCGGCCGAGCAACGTCGGCGCGGGCTGCGCCGGCAGCGGGGGTACGCCGGCGGCGGCGCCCTTGGCGATCACGGCGAGGCCGGCGGCGCCGTCGACCGTCACCTTCTGCGCCGGTACGTCGTAGAAGGACTTCTCCGTCTCGGGCCGCGGCGTCCCGCGAGCGGACCGGCCGTCCACCTCCCACGGCACCGACAGCCCGGCGTAGTCGGCGATCGTCGGCACCAGGTCGACGTGCTGCCAGTTGCGGTCGTCCACGGCGCCGGCGCGCTGGCCGGGAGCCTTGACGAACGTCGGCACCCACAGCACCTCCGCCGGCGAGGCCCGCACGGCGCCCATCCCGCGGCCGACCTCGCCGCGGGTGAAGCTGACCCCGTGGTCCGCGGTCACCACGACGAGGGAGTCGTCGTACAGTCCGGTGGACCGCAACGCGGCCAAAGTCTCGCCGAGGAGCCGGTCGGCGTAGCCGAGCTGGAGCTGATGCCGCTCGCGGGCGAGCCGCGGCCACCACTCGCCGTCGGTGGGCAGCTTCTCCGGCGCCTCGTAGCGCACGCCCGAGGGCAGGTAGCGCCAGGGCGTGTGCGGCAGGAGCAGGTGCAGCACGTGCGCGGTCGGCCGCGCCGCCGGCCGCAGGCCGGTCACGAACTCCCGGAAGCGTACGGGCTGGTTGTCGTCCAGCCGGTCCCAGCGGAACTTCGGGTCGGTCGGTGCGGCCGCGTCCCCTTCGGCGACCGTGGGCTCCACGAAGTCCGCGGTCGGGTCGCGGGGCGTCTGCGCCGGCGAGACGATCTCCTGCAGCAACGCGGCGCTCTCGCCCAGCATGGTGGGCAGGCCGCCGCGGCCCTGGGCCGCCCGGTCGCACATCTGCGGCGGGCAGAGCTGGGTGATGCTCTCCTGCACCCGCAGGTCGTAGCTGCCGCCGAGCAGGGTGAAGAGGTTGTTCGGGTACCGCGAGTAGTGCGGCGCGGCGCCAGTGCGCGGGTAGCGGCCGGTGAGCATGGCGGGCAGCGCGTACGGCGTCCAGCCGCTCACCGCGGTGGCGTTGCGGTACCACGTCGAGCCGCCGGCCAGGGCCGCGAAGTTCGGATACCGGGCCTTGTCGACGCGGCCGGCACCGTCCAACAGCGACAGCAGCGGCAACTCGTCGAGCACGATCAGGACGATCGGCGGCTGCTGGTCCGGGCCGGCCGGCGAGGTGGAGCCCGGGCCGCCGGCCGAGGGGCGACCCGGGGCGGCGTCCGCAGCACCGGCGGCACCGGTCACGCCGGGCGCGGCGCCCGGCGTCCCCGCCGGACCCGCGGTGGACCGGCCGCCGAGCAGGACCGCCGACGTGGGCGAGGAGAAGACGAAGAGCGCGGCGAACACGAGAGGACCCACGGCCGCGAGCCGCACGAGCTGCCGGGCCGGGTCCCAGCGCGCGTACGCCACGATCAGCGCCGCCCCGGCCGCCGCCGCCAGCAGGACCAACGGCACCCCGCGCACGGGCAGCGCCTCCTTGCCGACCTGCACGGCGAGCAGCGTCGCGAGGACGCCGAGCGTCCCCACGTGCACGGCGCGGCGGGCCCGCCGACCGGCGAGGCCGACGAGGGCGCCGGCGCCCCACAGGACCAGCGGCACGGCCAGCACCAGGATCGCGAGCAGCAGCAGGACGTCCGCGGGGCCGGCGCCGTGGAACAGGAAGAAGTCGGGGCTGCGACCCATCACGTCCAGCACCGGTTGCGCGACGACGACGCCGGAGAGCGCGGCGATTTCCAGGAACGCCAGTGCCTCGGGCCGCCACACCCGGCCCAGTGCGGCCCGCAGCCTGGCCAACCTGGACGCGGGGTCAGGCACGGGGCACCCCGGCGTAGAGCACGCGGGTGCCCGAGGGTAGCTCCTCCCGGCTGGTGATGGTGAAGCGCTCCGCCAGCAGCTTCTCGAACACGTCGCGGCGGTAGTCGCCGAACAGGCCGGCCGGCTTGTTCGCGAGCAGGCGCTGCGCCATCGGGTCGGTCGGGTCCACGAACTCCACGACGACCTGCCGGCCCATCGCGGCCAGCCAGTCCACCACGTCGGGCAGCGGGACGTTGCGGCCGATCGCGAGGTGGTGGACAACGGCCAGCGCCAGCGCCGCGTCGGCCGGGCCGCGGCCTTCGAGCGAGGGGCGCTCGCGGCCGCGCCAGCCGACGCCGGGCGACGGGTTCGCCAGGTCCATCACCAGGGGCAGGATCCGCTTCTCCCCCTCGGCGCGCAGCTGCCGGTAGAGCCGGTCGACGACCGCGTCGTCGGCCTCCAGCGCCACCACGTACCGGGCGTGCCCGGCCGCCACGCGCGAGTAGGTGCCGTCGTTCGCGCCAAGGTCGAAGACGAGGCCGAGGTCGCCGGCGGCGGCCAGCGCGCGGCCCACGAACTCCACCTTGCGGCTGCGGTCGTCCGCTGTGTACGTGCACGTCTCCTGGTAGCCGGCCCAGTGCGTGGCGGGCGGCTGCCAAGCCAGCCGGTCGACGAGCTTGCGGACAGCCCGCACCGTGGCGAGGGTCAGCTCCCGGGAGAAGCCGGCGGCCCGCAGGTCGGCGCGCACCGCCCGGGTCGTGTTGGCCGAGTAGCGGGCCTGCATCGCGTCGTGGAGGTGGACGTGCTTGAGCACGCCGGGCTTGAACCGGCGCGCCCCGCCGAACAGCCGGCGGGCCTGGCCCGGCTCGATGCCGTCGACCTGCGCCCGCAGGAACGGCTGGAAGCCCAGGTCCAGGTGCGCCTGGAGCATCAGCGGGTAGAGCATCGTCTGGCAGAACTGGCGGTAGCCGGCCCACGGCTCGCCGTCGCGGGCGCGCTCGAAGGAGCCGACGTCGATGAACACCGGCGAGGCGCCCCGCCACTGCAGGTTGTAAGCCGAGCCGTCCTTGGTGGTGATGCCCTCCGCCAGCGCGGCGAGCAGCAGATCCAGGTGCAGGAGGGCGGCGTCGCGCAGCATGGCGAAGGCCCACTCGTACGGGTAGGAGACGAACGGGATGCGCTCGTGCCGCAATACCAGCGCCCACTCGGCCCACTCACCGGCCGGCGCGTCGGTGGCCGGCTCGGTGGCGCAGATCGTTCCGTCGGCGACGGACCGCGGGAAGAACCGGCTGGCCACCAGGGCCTGCCAGTCCTCCACCGCCTCGGCGCCGAGGCCACGAAGGACGTCGCCGCCGGAGTAGAACACCCTGTTCGCCGGGTCGCGGAACGAGGCCGGCTCCGGGCGAACGTCACGTACCACCATGCCGGCGGCCGCTCTCAGTCCTGGTCGGACGGGCGCTTGCGGAACCGGTCGGTCAGCCGACGCCAGCCCAGCTTGACGGCGACGAGGGCGCCGGCCGTGCCGGCGACGACCGCCTGCACGATCAGGCTGCCGGATCCGGCGTCCAGGTACGCGAACTTCATGTCCGGTCCTTCCTTGGCGATACGACGATCGCAGATGTGGCGTCTGGGAACGGGCGAACGGGACGAAACTACCCGAGGCGGCGTGCCGCAACAAACCGGCGCGGCTCGCTCCGGCCACCCCCGGGCCCCGCTCGCCGCCTCGCCGTTAACGACCTCACCGCACGGATTTCATCCGCCGTCCAACAACATACCGCCGCCACCTGACAGCCACACTGGTGGCCGCGCCCGCCGGTGCCGCAGGGACCGCTTACCCCGCCCGGGGTGATTCACTCAACTCGGCACGCGGGGGTGCCGATCGGTCGGGGCAGCTACGCGCAGAAGGGTCGATCGTGCGTCCAGACAATCCCGCAGTCGGGTGTCCGCCCGCCAGCGGGCCGGCGCCCGCCACTCGCACGCTGGCCGGAAGCCTACGTCGCGACCCCGCCACGGTCGCCATGGTGGCGACGACGGTGGCCCTGGCCGCCTACTTCGCCGCCGACCTCGGCGGCACCGCCGCGCAGGTGCGGGTGTTCTGGCTGTTTCAGGTCAGCTTCGACCTGGCGCTGACGTGGGTCTGCCGGGCGCTGGCCCGGCACCCGGCGACGACCCGCCCGCAGCGCCGGGTGTGGCTGGCGCTCGGACTGGCCGGGCTCGCGTTCGCCGCCGGCGACGCCACGCAGGGGCTGCTCACCCTGGGCCGGGTCGACCCGGCGGCATCGGTGTACGGGAACGCGCAGGCCGCCACCTACCTGGTCGGCATCGGCGGCGTCCTCGTGGTCTTGCTCACATACCCCACCGGCGCGCGCACCCGCGCGGAACGGCTGCGGTTCTGGCTCGACGCCGGCACCGTGCTGGTGGGCGCCGGCGCCTTCGCCTGGTACCTCGGCGTCTCGCCCGGAGCCACCGGGACCGACGTGGTGCAGCTGCTGCTGGGCTCGGGCCTGGTGGTGGTCGCCGCGTTCGCCGTGGTGAAGATGCTGCTGGCCGGCGACGGCCCGATCACCCGCCAGGCCGCGGTGCCGGCCATCGCGGCCGCGCTCATCCAGGGTGGCGGCAACGCCGTCATGCCGGCCAACCTGGACACGCCGTACCTGCACCTGATGCTGATCGTGCGCCTGCTGCCGGCCGTTCTCATCGTGCTGGGCCCGCGCATCCAGTTCCTCCAGGTCGCCGCCGGCGCGGCGGGCCAGGGCCAGGCCCGGGCCCCGCGCCGGTTCAGCGTCCTGCCGTACGTCATGGCCGCCGCGGCGTACGCCGCGCTGGTCGCCGCCCTGCCCCCGGGCCTTGACCTGCGCGCTGCCGGCGTGCTGACCGGGGCCATGCTTGTCAACGTGCTGGTCGTGGCCCGCCAGCTGCTGGCCATCCCGGACAACTCCCGGCTGCTCGGCCAGGTGGACCGGAGCCTGGCCGACCTGCGCCGGCACGAGCGGCGGCTGCGCTCGCTGCTCCGGCACTCGTCGGACATCACCCTGGTCGCCGGCCCGGACGGCCGGCTCACCTACGTGAGCCCGGCCGTCACCCGCATCCTCGGCCACCAGCCGGAGGCCATCCTGGGCCGGCCGATCATCGACTACGTACACGCCGAGGACGCGGGCGACCCGCACGTCGTGAGCGCGGTCGAGCGGTTGACGAGACTGCCGGGCGCAACGGTGACCTTCCAGGCGCGGCACCGGCACGCGGACGGGTCGTGGCGTTGGCTGGAAGTGATCAGCACCAACCTGTGCCACGAGCCGGACATGGGCGGTTTCGTCAGCAACGCCCGCGAGGTCACCGAGGCGCGCGAGCTGCAGGACCGGCTGCGCCACCAGGCGTCCCACGACCCGCTCACCGGGTTGGCGAACCGCGGCCTGTTCACCGAACACCTGCTGGCCAGCGTGGCGGCCGGGCAGCGCGCCGGCACGCCGGTCAGTGTGCTGGTCATCGACCTGGACGACTTCAAGTCCATCAATGATTCGCTCGGCCACCACGCGGGCGACGCGGCGCTGGGCGCGGTGGCGAGCCGGCTACGCGGGTGCGTCCGCCACGGCGACACGGCCGCCCGGATCGGCGGGGACGAGTTCGCCGCCCTGCTGCCGGGTGCGTCCGCGGCGGAGGCGGCGACGCTGGCCGAGCGGTTCCTCGACAGCCTGGCCGACCCCGTGCTGACCGACGGCCACGTACTCACCGTGCGGGCGAGCGTCGGCATCGCCGCGGCGGCGGGCGGCGACCCCGACGCGCTGCTGCGCGCCGCCGACGCGGCCATGTACGCGGCCAAGCAGCAGGGCAAGGGCCGGTACGCGCTGTCGGAGCGGGGCGCGGCGACACGCGAACCCGCGGGCCGATGAGGCCGCTGTGAACGGCACGGATTCACGGCTAACTCTCAGCTTGCCGGGCCGGCGGGCGATACGTCGGTGGACGGCAGGCAATCGGAGAGGCGGGATCATGGCTGAGGACCGCGCGGTTGACGCGGGTCCCTCGCCGTTGGTCGCCGGCTCGCTCGCCGTCACCCTCCTGAGCCTGACGTGGCTGGGCACCAACTGGTTCCACCCGTGGAGCCCGAGCCTGCTGGGCTGGGTCTTCCCCCTGCTCAGTGCGGCCATCGCCACGGTGGCGGCGCGGCGCGCGGGCACGACCGTGGGCATCGCGCCGGCGGCCCGCCGGTTCTGGCGGACTGGCGGCGCCGCGGCGCTACTGATCGTCGTCGCCCTGCTGTCGAATGCCTGGGACGCCGTCGGCACGCCGGGGGCCCCGACCCAGGCGATCTCCGGCCGGACCCTGGGCCTGTACGTCGCGGGCATGATCGTCACGCTGTGGGCGCTGCTGCGCCTGCCCGGCACCGCCCGACCGGGCGGCCCGCACCGCGGCCGGTTCCTGCTGGACGCGTCCGCGGTGGTCATCACCACGGGGCTCCTCGGCTGGCACGTCGCGTTCCGGAACATCGACGACTGGGCCGGCACCGCCGCCTCCGGCGCCACAGTCCTCTCCACCGTGCTGCTCGCCTCGGTCGCCGTACTCACGCTGATGAAGCTGGCCGTCGCCGGTGTCGGCGCGGTCGACCGGCGGGCCCTGCACCTGCTGGCGATCGCCGCGGCGGTCGGCGCCGCGGGCGGTGCCGCCGCCCCGCTGATGGCCGGCCACCCGCACGTGAGCGACGCGCACCTGACGGTCCCGCTGACGATGCTGGTGTTCACGCTGGCCGCCGATAGCCAACGGCGGGCGGCCGGGCGGAACGGGACGCCGGCCACCGGGCGGCGGCCGTTCAGCCTGGTGCCCTACGCGGCCGTCGCGGTCACCGACGGGCTGCTGCTGGCCGCCACCGCGCGGGCCGGCGACGGCGCCCTCGTCGTCGCGATCGGCGCGGTCGCGCTCACCGGCGTGGTGGTCGTGCGGCAGATCAGCGCGGCCTACGACATCGCCGGCCTGCTGCGCCGGGTGGACGCGACCGACCGGGAGCTGCGGGCGGTCCGGGGCCAGCTCGCCCACCAGGCGCACCACGACGAGCTCACCGGCCTCGCCAACCGGCGGTTGCTCGAGGAGCGGATCCGGCAGGCGGTGGCCGACGGGCTGCCGGCCAGCGTGGTGCTGATCGACCTGGACGACTTCAAGGCAATCAACGATCGGCTCGGCCACGTCATGGGCGACGCCCTGCTGGTCATCGTCGGCGACCGCATGCGGGCGTGCGTGCGCGTGGAGGACACGGTGGCCCGGCTGGGCGGCGACGAGTTCGCCCTGCTGCTCGTCGGCATCTCCGCCATCGACGCCGACACCGTGCTGCGCCGGGTCGGTACGGCGCTGGACGAGCCGGTCCGCGTCGGCCCGCACGACCTGCTCGTGGGCTCCAGCATGGGCCTCGCCGACGCCTGGCGCGGCGCCGACCCCACGGAGCTGCTCCGCCGCGCCGACCTGGCCATGTACGCGGCGAAAGAACAGGGCAAGGGACGCCAGGCCCGGTACGAGCCGGCGCTGGACGCCCGTGCCGCCAGCGATGCGCAGCTCGGCGCGGACCTGCGCCAGGCGCTCGAGCGCGGCGAGTTCCACCTGCTGTTCCAGCCGGTGGTGCGGCTCCCGGAGGGCCGGCCGGTCGGCGCCGAGGCGCTCGTGCGGTGGCAGCACCCGGAGCGCGGCCTGATCCGGCCGGACGCCTTCATCGGCGCCGCGGAGCGGACGGGACTGATCGTGCCGCTCGGCGCGTGGATCCTCCGCGAGGCGTGCACGCGGGCGGCCGAGTGGCTGCACGGGTACGGCGCGACCCAGCCGTGGCGGATCAGCGTGAACATCTCGGCCCGGCAGCTGCGCGAGCCGGGCTTCGCCGCCCACGTCGACGAGGCCCTGCGCGCGACCGGCCTGCCCGCCGGCCGGCTGATGGTGGAGGTCACCGAGACCGCGGTCTTCGACAACGGGCCCGCCGTCGAGGCGCTGACCCAGATCTCGGACCTGGGGGTGGCGGTCGCGCTGGACGACTTCGGCACCGGCCACTCGTCCCTGGGCCTGCTGCGCACCACGCCGGTGAACGTGCTGAAGGTGGACAAGTCCTTCGTGGACGGGATCACGGGCGGTTCCGAGGAGGTGGTCATCGCCTCGGCGATGATCCGGCTCGCGGAGGGTCTGCACCTGGGCGCCGTCGCGGAGGGCGTGGAGACCCCGGCGCAGGCCGACCGCCTGCACGAGCTGGGCTACGGGCTGGCGCAGGGTTACTACTTCGCCCGGCCGCTGCCGGCCGCCCGGGTCGGCGAGCTGCTGGCCGCCGAGGCCGACCGCCAGCCCGCGCGTCACCGGACCGGCCCCCCGGCGCGTCGGTCCGGCGAGCCGGACGCGCGGGCGCCGGCGGGCAGCGCGCCGTTGCTGGCGCGGC
>DASQDS010000093.1:0-2359 GCA_035634075.1 Pilimelia sp.
TGCTCAGCGAGCCGTACACGCAGGGCCGGGCCGGCCGGCTGCTGCGCGCGGGCCGCGCGCTGACCGCGGCGGGGGTGGCCGGCGCGCTGCTGGGCCGCCGCAGCCGCCTGGTGTCGGGGCTGTCCGGCGCCGCCCTGCTGGCCGCGTCGCTGGCCACCCGCTTCGGGATCTTCGACGGCGGGGTGGCCTCGGCGAAGGACCCGAAGTACACCGTGCTGCCGCAGCGGGCCCGCGTGCGCGCCCGCGAGGCGGCCGACCCTAGCGGATCTCCAGCGTGACGCCGTCGGGCCGGGCGGCGACCAGCTCGCCGATGACGGGGTGGCCCGGCAGCTCGCCGGCCACCAGCAGGCCCCCGGACGTCTGCGCGTCGGCGAGCAGCAGCAGCTCGGACTCGGGCGTCGCCCCGGCGGCCAGGTGCGGGCGGACCCAGTCCAGGTTGCGCCGGGTGCCGCCGCTGACGTAGCCGGCGGCCAGCGCGTCGCGGGCCCCGTCGAGGTACGGCACCGCCGCCGCGTCGACCCGCGCGGTGACCCCGCTGGCCCGCGCGAGCTTGTGCAGGTGCCCGAGCAGGCCGAAGCCGGTCACGTCCGTGGCGCACACCGCGCCCGCGGCGAGCGCGGCGGCGCACGCGTCCCGGTTCAGCGTCACCATCGCCGCCACCGCCTGCGCGAACACTTCGCCGGTGGCCTTGTGCCGGCTGTTCAGCACGCCGATGCCGAGCGGCTTGGTCAGCGTCAGGGGCAGGCCCGGCCGGCCCGCGTCGTTGCGCAGCAGGTGGTCGGGGTCCGCCACGCCGGTCACCGCCATGCCGTACTTGGGTTCGGGGTCGTCCACGCTGTGCCCGCCGGCGACGTGGCAGCCGGCCTCCCGGGCCACGGCCAGCCCGCCGCGCAGCACCTCGGCGGCCAGCGCCATCGGCAGCACGTCGCGCGGCCAGGCCAGCAGGTTCAGCGCGACGACGGGCGTGCCGCCCATGGCGTACACGTCGGACAGGGCGTTGGCGGCGGCGACGCGCCCCCAGTCGTAGGCGTCGTCGACGACCGGGGTGAAGAAGTCGGCGGTCGCCACCACGGCCGCGCCGGCCGCGATGCGCACCACCGCCGCGTCGTCGCCGGCGGCCAGGCCGACGAGCAGCTCGCCCGGCCCCGCCGGCGGCGTCTCGCCGACCAGCCCGGCGACCACCGCCTCCAGCTCACCCGGGGGGATCTTGCAGGCGCAACCGCCGCCGTGCGCGTACCGGGTCAGCCGGTGGCCCTGGGTCATCGTCACCCCGCCACTGTCGCACGCCACGGGCGGGACGGCCGAGGAGTCGCTAGGGTGCGACGGTGGGTTCGATTGCCGGCCACCGGCGGGTGTCGCCGTGCACGTGATCGCCACGGCCGGGCACGTGGACCACGGCAAGTCCACGCTCGTGCGGGCGCTGACCGGGATGGAACCCGACCGCTGGGCGGAGGAGCGCCGCCGCGGCATGACGATCGACCTCGGCTTCGCCTGGGCGACCCTGCCGGGCGGCGAGGTGGTCGCGTTCGTGGACGTGCCGGGGCACGAGCGGTTCGTGCCCAACATGCTGGCCGGCGTGGGCCCGGTGCCGGCGGTGCTTATCGTGGTCGCGGCGGACGGCGGGTGGATGCCCCAGTCGGCCGAGCACCTCGCCGCGCTGGACGCCCTCGGCGTACGACATGGTGTGCTGGCGGTGACCCGCGCGGACCTGGCCGATCCCCGGCCGGCGATGGCGGCCGCCCGGCCGCACATCGCGGCCAGCTCGCTGGGCTACGTCGAGGCCGTGGTGGTGAGCGGGACGACCGGCGCCGGCCTGGCCGACCTGCGGGCGGCGCTGGGCCGCCTGGTCGCGCGGCTGCCCGGTCCGGACGTGGCCGCGCCGGTCCGGCTCTGGGTGGACCGGTCGTTCACCGTGCGCGGCGCCGGCACCGTGGTGACCGGCACGCTCGGCGCGGGCCAGCTGCGCCCCGGCGACGAGCTGGAGCTGACCGGCGCCGGCCGCACCGTCCGGGTGCGCGGGCTGCAGGCGCTGGGCGCGCCGGCCGCGCGGGTGCCCGCTGTCGCGCGTGTCGCGGCGAACCTGCGCGGGGTGGCCCGCGAGGAGGTGGCGCGCGGGGACGCGCTGCTCACGCCCGGCCGGTTCCGGCTGACCGGGCTGGTGGACGTCCGGCTGCACGGCGACGCGGTGGCCACCCTGCCCGGCTCGATCACCGTGCACATCGGTTCGGCCGCCGTCCGGGCGCGGGTGCGGCCGCTCGGCGCGGACACCGCCCGGCTGCGCCTCGACCGCCCGCTCCCGCTGCGAGTCGGCGACCGGGCGCTGCTGCGCGACCCGGGCCGGCACCACGTGGCCGGCGGG
>DASQDS010000094.1:0-22569 GCA_035634075.1 Pilimelia sp.
CGGCCCTGGTGGAGCCGCCGCCGGAGCCGTCGGGCCCGACAACCGGCCCGACAACCGGCCCGGCCGCCGGCGGCTGGCTCGCCGGAGCCTCCGTCCGCTACCTGGCCGTGGTCGCCGAGCACGCCGCCGCCCTGGTCCGCCGGGGTCGGATGCTGCCGCAGCTCGTCGGTGCGGAGGGCGGTCACGCGGCCCGGTGGCGACCGGTGCTGGCCGGCGCCGACGCGTCGGCGTTCCGCGAGTTGGCCGCCGCGATGCCGCCGGTCTGCCGGGCGGCGCCGCGCGAGCAGCCGGCCGGCACCGTGCTGCGGGAGGCGCTGGACGCCCTGGTGGACGCCGCCGCCCGCCGCGCGTTGCCGGAGCGCCTGCTGTTGGGTCACCGGCCGGGTCGCCGGGCGCCCCTGGCGGACCGCTGGCTTTTGGCGCTCACCGGCGAGGACGCCGCGCTGCCGGACGCGCGCCCCGCCGAGGTCGCCGAGCTGGGCGGGGCGCTCACGGCGTGGCTCACCGCGGCGTACGAGCTGAACGGCACGGTCCGGGTGTCCTTCCGGCTGGTCGAGCCCGCCGAGGAGCAGGAGCACTGGACCGTCGAGTTCGCCCTGCAGTCGGTGGACGACCCGAGCCTCTACGTCCCGGCCGAGGCGATCTGGGCCGGCGAACGCTCGCCGGGCCTGCCGAAGCGGCCGGACGAGGCGCTGCTGGCGGGGCTCGGCCGGGCCGTGCGGCTGTTTCCCGAGCTGGCGCGCGCGCTGCGGGAGCCGCGGCCGCTGGAGCTGCCGCTGGACACGGCCGAGGCGTTCGGCTTCCTGCGGCACACCGCGCCGCTGCTGCAGGGCGCCGGGTACGGCGTGCTGCTGCCCGCGTGGGCGGGGCGCAAGGGCGTCGGGCTCAAGCTCACCACCCGGTCGCGCAGCGGGCCCGGTGCGGCGGCGGCGTCGGGCTTCGGGCTGGAGCAGCTCGTCGACTTCCGGGTGGACCTGGCGATCGGCGGGGACGCGGTCGCGGAGGAGGAGCTGGCCGAGCTGGCCCGGCTGAAGGTCCCGCTGGTGCGGGTGCGGGGGCGCTGGGTGGAGCTGGACGACCGGCAGCTCAAGCTGGCCCTGCGGGCCCTCACGGAGCGGCGCAGCGGCGAGCTCACCGTGGGCGAGGTGCTCGCGCAGGTGGCCGCCGGCGGCGACGAGGAACTGCCGCTGGTCGCCGTGGACGCCGACGGGCCGCTGGGCGACCTGCTGTCCGGCGAGGCGGACCGCCGGCTGGCCCCGGTCGCGACGCCGCCCGGCTTCGCCGGGACGCTGCGGCCGTACCAGGAACGCGGTTTGTCCTGGTTGAGCTTCCTCGCGGGCCTCGGCCTGGGCGGCGTCCTCGCCGACGACATGGGCCTGGGCAAGACCGCCCAGACGCTGGCCCTGCTGCTGACCGAACGCACGGACACCGAACACACTGGCGACGGGAACCCGGCGCCCACGCTGCTCGTCTGCCCGATGTCGCTGGTGAGCAACTGGCAGAAGGAGGCGGCCCGGTTCACGCCGTCGCTGCGCGTCTACGTGCACCACGGCGGCACCCGCAAGCGGGACGCCGAGCTGGCCGGGGCCGTCGCCGGGGCCGACCTGGTGCTCACCACCTACGGCACCGCGCTGCGCGACCTGGCGGCGCTGCGCGCGTTCGACTGGGGTCGGGTCGTCTGCGACGAGGCGCAGGCGATCAAGAACAGCGCGGCCCGGCAGGCCCAGGCCGTGCGGGCGCTGCCGGCGCGCAGCCGGCTGGCGCTGACCGGCACGCCGGTGGAGAACCACCTGGCGGAGCTGTGGTCGATCATGGAGTTCGCCAACCCGGGCCTGCTCGGCTCGGCGCGGCGGTTCCGCGAGCGGTACCAGGCGCCGATCGAGGCCCGCGGCGACGAGGACGCGGCGCGGGCGCTGAAGCGGGCGACCGGCCCCTTCGTCCTGCGCCGGCTCAAGACCGACCGGACGATCATCTCCGACCTGCCGGACAAGCTGGAGATGAAGGTGTGGTGCCCGCTCACCACCGAGCAGGCCAGCCTCTACCAGGCCGTGGTCACCGACATGCTGGAGCGCATCGAGGGCAGCGTGGCGGGCGTCGAGCGGCGGGGCAACGTGCTGGCCGCGATGACCCGGCTCAAGCAGGTCTGCAACCACCCCGCCCAGCTGCTCAAGGACGGTTCCCGGCTGGCCGGCCGGTCGGGCAAGCTGGCCCGGCTGGAGGAGCTGGCGGCCGAGATCCTCGCCGAGGGCGACAAGGCACTGATCTTCACGCAGTACGCGGAATGGGGCTCGATGCTCCAGCCGTACCTGGCGGCGCACACCGACCGGCCGGTGCTCTGGCTGCACGGCGGCCTGTCCAAGCAGCGCCGCGACCAGCTCGTCGAGCGGTTCAGCACCGACGACGAGCCGATGTTGTTCCTGCTGTCGCTGAAGGCGGCCGGCACCGGCCTGAACCTGACCGCCGCCAACCACGTCATCCACGTCGACCGGTGGTGGAACCCGGCGGTCGAGGCGCAGGCCACCGACCGGGCCTTCCGGATCGGCCAGCAGCGCAACGTGCAGGTCCGCACGTTCATCTGCGCCGGCACGCTGGAGGAGCGCATCGACGAAATGATCGAGCGGAAGAAGGCCCTGGCGGACAGCGTGGTCGGCACCGGCGAGGACTGGCTGACCGAGCTGTCCACCGCCGAGCTGCGGGACCTGTTCCGCCTCGACGCGTCGGCGGTGCGCTGAGATGCCGATCGGCCGGGACGGGTGGTTCGACGGCGGCAAGCCGATCCACGTGGAGGGCGGGCTGCGGGCCCGCACCGCCCGCGGCCGGATCGGCGAGCAGTGGTGGTCGCGGCGGTTCATCGACATCCTGGAGGAGTCCTGCGACGCGGGCCGGCTCGCCCGCGGCCGGACGTACGCCCGCAAGGGCCAGGTGCTCGGCTTCGACCTCACCCCCGGCCTCGTCGGCGCCCGCGTCCAGGGCTCGCGGCCGAAGCCGTACGACGTCTCGATCAACATCCGGGCGTACGGGGCGGCGGACTGGGCGGCCATCGAGGCGGAGCTCGCCGCCGAGGCGCTCTACCGGGCGGCGCTGCTGGCCGGGGAGATGCCCACCGAGATCGTCGAGGTGTTCGACCGGCTGGGCCTGCCGCTCTTCCCCACGGACCTGGACATGCAGTGCTCCTGCCCGGACTGGGGCTTCCCCTGCAAGCACCTCTCGGCGGTGCTCTACCTGCTCGCCGAGGCGTTCGACGACGACCCGTTCCTGGTGCTGGCGTGGCGCGGGCGGGCGAAGGAGGACCTGCTGGACGCGCTGCGCGGGCGGGCCGACGACGACGAGGACGCGGAGCCCGACCCGCTGCACGTCGACGACGCGCCGTTCGCCGAGCGGGTCGCCGACTTCTACGCCCCCGCGGTCTCGCTGGGCCGGCTGCGGGACCGGGCGGCCGGCGGCGCCACGCCGCCGGAGCTGCTCCTACGGGTGCTCGACCCGCCGCCGATCAAGGTGCGGCACATCCCGATGATCGACCTGCTCCGCCGCGCGTACCGCGACCTCGCCGAGCCCGTCACCGAGGAGTGACGACCGGTTCCTGCCGGCCCAGGATCGTGGGGAGGTCGACCAGCAACACGTCCCCCCGGCGGCGGGCGAGCGAGACCAGATCGTCGTGGAAGCCACAGAATGCAGCTTGCCCGCCGAGGTCTCAGGCGTCGTAGTCGACCGCCAGCCGGTCCGAGACCGGCGTGGCCTGGCAGGTCAGCACGTAGCCGGCCGCCAGTTCGTCCGGCTCCAGGGCGAAGTTGCGCGCCATCCGCACCTCGCCGTCGGTCACCCGGGCCCGGCAGGTCGCGCACACACCGCCCTTGCAGGCGTACGGCAACTCGGCGCGCACCCGCAGCGCCGCGTCCAGCACCCGCTCGTGCCGGCCCATCGACACCGCCGACGCCCGCCCGTCCAGCAGCACGGTCACCGCGACGTCGCGCGGGTCCGCGGCGGTCGTGGCCGCCGGCGGCGCCTCCGCCGCCAACGCCGCGAAGAACAGCTCCGTGTGTACGGCGGCCGCCGGCACGCCCCGCGCCGTGAGCACCGTGCGGGCGTCCGCGACCATGCCCTGCGGCCCGCACAGGAACCACTCGTCGATGTGGTCGCCGGGCACCACCGCCGCCAGCAACCCGGCGATCCGCTCCGCGTCCAGCCGGCCGGAGAGCAGCGCCGCGTCCCGGGGCTCGCGGGACAGCACGTGGACCACCTGGAGCCGGGCCGGGTAGCGGTCCTTCAGGTCGGCCAGCTCGTCGGCGAACATCACCCCGCGGGCGTGCCGGTTCCCGTAGATCAGCGCCACGGTGCTGGCGGGCTCGGTGGCCAGCGCGGTCGCCGCGATGGACAACACGGGCGTGATGCCCGAGCCGGCGACGACGGCCCCGTACCGCCGGCGCCGCCCCGGGTCGAAGTCGGTGGTGAAGCTGCCCAGCGGCGCCAGCACCGCCACGGTGTCGCCGGCGCGCAGCGCCCGGGTGGCGTAGCCGGAGAACGCGCCGCCGGGCACCTCCTTCACGCCGATCCGCAGCCGGCCCGGGCCGGCCAGGTCGGCGGGGGTGGAGCAGATCGAGTACGACCGGCGGACCTCCTCCCCCGCGTCGCCGGCCGGCGGCAGCCGGACGGTGACGTGCTGGCCGGCGCGGAAGGCGAAGGCCGCCCGCAGCTCCGGCGGCACCGCGAAGGTGATGGCCACCGCCTCGTCGGTGAGCCGGTCGACCGCGGCCACCGGCAGCGGGTGGAATGTGGGCCGGCGCCGGGCCGGGCGGCTGACCGTCACCGCCATCAGTACGCCTTGACGTGCTCGAAGGGCTCCGCGCACCGGCGGCAGCGGCGCAGCGCCGTGCACGCCGTGGGCCCGAACCGGCTCAGTTGCTCGGTGTCCGGCGCACCGCACCGGGGGCAGCGCACGGTCAACGGCACGGCCACCGGCCCGGACCGGGGGCCGGGCGGCGCGATGCCCGCCGCGGCCAGCTTGGCGCGCCCGGCGGCGGTGATGTCGTCGGTGCCCCACGGCGGGCGCAGGACCGTGACGACGTCCGCGTCGGCGTACCCGGCGGCGGCCAGCGCCGCCCGCACGTCCGCCCGGATGGCCTCCAGCGCGGGGCAGCCGGTGTACGTGGGCGTGATCGTGACGGTCACCCGGCCGCCGCCCGGCTCCGCCCGCACCTCGCGCAGGATGCCCAGCTCCTCGATCGTGACGGCCGGCAGCTCCGGATCGAGGACCGCGGCTGCCGCCGCCCACGCCCGCTCCTCGCGCTCCTCGCGCTCCTCGCGCTTCACCAGGACGCCCCCGGATGGGCGCGGTGCACCACCTGCATCTCGTTCAGTAGGTGGCTCAGGTGTTCGGTGTGCCGGCCGTGTCGGCCGCCGGTCATCGCCGGGCCGTCCACCGGGCGGCGCAGCGTGGCCTCCGCCAGCACCGGCTCGACCGCGACCAGCCAGGCGTCGCGCAGCGTCGCCGGGTCGACGCCGTACCCCGCTTCGTCCAGGCGCTGACACAGCGGATCCGGGGCGAACAGCTCGGCGGTGTACGGCCACAGCGCGTCCACGGCAGCCTGCATGCGGCGGTGCGACTCGGCGGTCCCGTCGCCGAGCCGCAGCGTCCACTGCGTGGCGTGGTCGAGGTGGTAGGCCGACTCCTTGCGCGCCTTGGCGCCGATGCCGGCCAGCCGCTCGTCCGCCACGGCGACCAGCCAGTCGTAGAGCAGCCGCTGGTACGCCGACAGGATCAGCAGGCGGGCCATCGTGTGCGCGAAGTCGCCGTTCGGCAGCTCCACCAGCAGGCAGTTGCGGAACGCCGGCGGGTCGCGCAGGAACGCCAGGTCGTCCTCCGTGCGGCCGGCGCCGGCCAGCTCACCGGCGTACGACAGCAGCAGCCGGGCCGCGCCGAGCTGGTCCAACGCGATGTTGGCCAGCGCGATGTCCTCCTCCAGCTCCGGTGCGCGCGCGCACCACTGGCTCAACCGCTGGGCCGCGATGAGCGCGTCGTCGCCGAGGCGCAGGACGTACTCCGCCCGGTCCGCCGCCGCCGGGGTCACAGGTGCGGGGTGCCCTCGGGCACCGGGTAGAAGGTGGGATGCCGGTACGCCTTGTCGGCCGCCGGGTCGAAGAACGCGTCCTTCTCCGCGGGGCTGGAGGCGGTCACGGCGGCGGCCGGCACCACCCAGATCGACACCCCCTCCTGGCGTCGCGTGTAGACGTCGCGCGCGTTGCGCAGGGCCATCGCCGCGTCCGGCGCGTGCAGGCTGCCGACGTGCGTGTGCGCCAGGCCGCGCCGGGGCCGCACGAACACCTCCCACAGCGGCTCCGACCACTCAGTCACGACGCCACCGCCGCCGCTTCCCGCTTGGCGGCGTACGCGCGGGCCGCCTCGCGTACCCACGCGCCCTCAGCGTGGGCGCGGCGCCGGTGCGCCATCCGCTCCGCGTTGCACGGCCCGTCGCCGGCGATGACCCGGGCCAGCTCGGCGTAGTCCGGCGGGGTGAAGTCGTACGCCTGCCTGTCGGCGTCGAACCGCAGCGCCGGGTCGGGCAGCGTGAGGCCGAGCACCTCGGCCTGCGGCACGCACATGTCCACGAACCGCTGCCGCAGCTCGTCGTTGGAGAACCGCTTGATCCGCCAGGCCATCGACTGCGCGGTGTGGGTCGAGTCGGCGTCCGGCGGGCCGAACATCGCCAGCGACGGGTACCACCAGCGGTCGACCGCATCCTGCGCCATGGCCCGCTGGGCGGGGGTGCCGTGCGAGAGCGTGTGCAGGATCTCGAAGCCCTGCCGCTGGTGGAAGGACTCCTCCTTGCAGATCCGGACCATGGCCCGGGCGTACGGGCCGTACGAGCAGCGGCACAGCGGCACCTGGTTGACGATCGCCGCGCCGTCCACGAGCCAGCCGATCGCGCCGATGTCGGCCCAGGTCAGCGTGGGGTAGTTGAAGATGCTCGAGTACTTCTGCCGGCCGGCGAGGAGCTGGCCGACGAGCTCGTCGCGGCGTACGCCGAGGGTTTCCGCGGCCGCGTAGAGGTAGAGGCCGTGGCCGGCCTCGTCCTGCACCTTGGCCAGCAGGATCGCCTTGCGCTTGAGGCTGGGCGCGCGGGTGATCCACGCGCCCTCGGGCTGCATGCCGATGATCTCCGAGTGGGCGTGTTGGGCGATCTGCCGGATCAACCCACGGCGGTACGGCTCCGGCATCCAGTCCCGCGGCTCGACCCGCTCGTCGGCCGCCACCAGCGCCGCGAAGGAGGCGCTGGGGTCCACATCCGCATCCACTCCCCCAGTGTTACAGCAATACACGAAAGTGAGAAGCGACTGTCACATACTGCGACGCCGATCGCCGGGCCAGCGCGGCTACAGGTGCACCCCGTACACTTCCAGTCGGTTCGCCCGATCCTGGAGTCACCGGAGACCCGCCGTGCTGCGTACCCGCATAGTCCTGGCCGCCGCCGTGGCGTGCATCGTGCTGGGCGGCGTGCTCATCGTGCCGGCGGCGTTCGCCAAGCTGCGCGGCACGACCGGTGGGGCGCCGGGTTCCGCGCCGAGCCCGACAGCGTCGCCCACGCCGCCACCACCCCCGCCGCCGCCCCCGAAGACGCTGGCGGCGCAGCCGGTGAGCGTGACCGTGCCGGGCTTCTTCTCCTGGGCGCTGCTGGACCGCAGGACGGGCCGGATCGGCGGCTCGCGCAACATCGCCGCCACCAACTCCACCGAGTCGATGATCAAGATTTTCCTGGTCTCGGACTACCTGCGCCGGCAGGGCACCAAGGAGGTCCGGTCCGCCCGGCTGAAGCAGGGCAGCGCGGCCATCCGCGACAGCAACGACAACGCCGCCCAGGCGCTGTACAACGCCGGCGGCCGCGACGCCGTCGTCCGACGGATGATCTCGATCTGCAAGCTGACCGACACGAAGCCGTTCCGGGGCTGGTGGAGCCGCACACAGATGTCCGCGCGCGACGCCGTGCGGCTCGGTCAGTGCGTGGCGGACGGCCGGGCGGCCGGGTCGCGCTGGACCTCCTGGGTGATCACGGAGATGCGCAAGGTCCGGGGCACGACGGCAAAGAAGGACCAGGCGCTGAAGTGGGGCGGCGGTCGCTGGGGCATCATCGACGGCCTGCCGCCCGAGATGGTGTCGCGCGGCGTCGGCATCAAGAACGGCTGGACGGCCATCTGGGCCGACGGCCAGTGGCACATCAACTGCCTGGGCATCGCCAACGACTGGGTGCTCGCGGTGCTGATGCGCTTCCCGGTGCGGCTCGGCCTCGACTACGGGGCCGGCGTGTGCAAGCGCGTCACGCAACAGCTGGTCCACCAGCCGCCCGCCCCCGCGCAGTGAACCGGAACGCGCCGCCGGGCGTACCGGTGGGCGGGTAGCCTCGCACCCGCATCCGTACCCGACAATCTGGAGCCGTCCATCGCATGGCGAAACGACGCAGCTCGACGCCCGGCGGGCGCTCGGAGCCGACGCGGACGCTGCTGTCCGCGTTGGTCATCGGCGCGGCGGTGGTGCTGGTGCTGCTGGGCCTCCGATTCGTCCCCGGTTCGCCGCTCGCCGCGGCGAGCCCCCGCTGGTTGGCGCCGGGGGTGACCCCCGCGGGCACGCCCACCGGCGCCCCGCCCACTCCGCCGGCGCCCACCGAGGCCACGCCCACGCCCACGCCGGGGCCGCCGGACGCGTTGGCCGTACGCGCGGCGCCGGTGCAGGTAGAGGCGCAGGGCTGGTGGTCCTGGGCGCTGCTGGACCGGCGGACCGGCGAGATCACCGGGTCGGCCAACATGGCCGGGACCAGCACCACCGCGTCATTGATCAAGGCCTGGATCGGCGCGGACTTCCTGCGCCGGTCGGCCGAGGCCGGCGAGGAGCCCAGCGAGACCCGGCTGGCGCAGGTCCGGGTCATGATCCGGGACAGCGACAACGACGCGGCGCAGGCGCTGTGGCGGGTGGTCGGCCAGTCCGCCGCCATCCGCCGGATGATCAGAATGTGCGGCATGACCGACAGCAGCGCGTACCGCAACCTGTGGAGCAACACCCGCCTGTCGCCCCGGGACGTCACCCGGCTGGCCGTCTGCATCGCCGACGGGCGCGCCGCCGGGCCGCAGTGGACTGAGTGGCTGGTCAAGGAGATGCGGGCGGTGCGCGGGGTGGGCGACTTCGGCATCCGCAAGGCCTTCCCCAAGGCCGCCCAGAAGCAGATTGCGATCAAGAACGGCTGGGTGACCCGGGACGCTGCCGGCGAGTGGCACGTCAACTGCCTCGCGGTGGCGGAGGGCTGGGCGATGGGCGTGATGACGCGCTACCCCGCGCAGCTCGGCTACCAGTACGGCGCCAAGATCTGCCGGGACGTGGCCCGCCAACTACGTGCCACCTGACGGTCCTAGACGGCGGCGAACGCCGGGCCGCCGGGGGGCAGCGGCGGGACGGCGCCCGTGGCGGCGGCCCGGCGGGCGAACTCCCGCAGGCCGGCCACCTGCCGGTCGCCGAGCGAGAAGTCGAGCACCCGGAAGTACGAGGCGAGCGTCCGGGCGTCGAACGGCTCCCACCGGGCCGCCGACTCCGCCACCGCGTCCAGCTCCGCCAGGCACAGGTCCCGCGAGCGCAGGAACCCCTCGTGGACCTCCTTGACCAGGCCGGGGTGATCCTGCGCGAACTGGCGGCGGGTCGCCCACACCGCGAAGACCATCGGCTGGCCGGTCCACTCCCGCCAGGCCTGGCCGAGGTCGGTGACCGACAGGCCGCGCCGGGGGGCCTCGTACAGCGCCCGCAGGGCCACGTCGCCGATGAGCACCCCGGCGTCCGCCTCCAGCAGCATCTGGGTCAGGTCCGGCGGGCAGGCGAAGAACTCGGGTTGGACGCCGTACCGCTGCGCGAGCAGCATCTGGGCCAGCAGGACGCCCGTGCGCGAGGTGGAGCCCAGGGCCACCGGCCGGCCGTCCAGCTCGGCCAGCGGCCGGGTGGACACGATGTTGACAGACAGGACCGGCCCGTCGCTGCCCACGGCCAGGTCCGGCAGCAGGAGCAGCTCGTCGGCGTGGTGCAGGTACTCCACCAGGGAGATGGGCCCGATGTCGAGGGTGCCGTCCACCAGGGCGGCGCTGAGCCGGTCAGGCGTGTCCTTGTGCAGGTCCACGTCGATCAGGGCGCCGGAACGCATCAGGCCCCAGTACAGGGGGAGGCAGTTCAGGAACTGGATGTGCCCGACCCGGGGGCGCCGCACCGCGTTCATGATTCCCCACCGTAGCCCGTGGCCGCGGGCCCCGGGCTACGGCGGCGCGATCAGCTCTCAGCAGCGCTTCCAGGCGAAGGTGTACTTGGTCTCCAGGCCGCCGTCGGCGGAGTCCATCGCCACGTAGTTGGTGGTGGCGGGGTCCGACTTGCCCGCGGAGACGCTGAGCTCCGTGTCGACGCTCAGGTTGCGGGAGCCGCCGCACGGGCCGTAGACGAGAGCGGACGCGTTCGACACATCGGTGGCCTGCCAGCTGTCCGCGAGCGGTCCGCTGATCGAGTGCAGCCGCTGCGGGCCCTTGGGGCCCTGGAAGGAGTAGGTCGCGCCGAGCGTGGCGCTCGCGCCGGCGCCCAGCTCGGCGAAGCCCCGGTAGTCGGCCCGCAGGATGGTGTACGCGAACCCGGGCACCGCGCGGATCTTCAGGTTCAGCCGGCAGTCCTTGCGGGCGTCGTTCTTCTTGGCGCCGCCACCGACCTGGGCGACGTAGCCGCTGTAGATGACGGTGAACGCCTTGTTGTCCGGCGACACCGAGACCGCGACGGTCGGCTTCTTGCACCCGGAGCCGTTGACGTTGAGCACGTCCACGCCGATCCGGTCCTTCTCCGGCGGCGGCGCGTCCGTGGCGGGAGCGGCCAGCACGCCGGCGCCGGCGGACACCGCCGACCCGGCGGGGGCGAAGATCGACACGATGACAGCCGCAGCGGCGACCACGTTGCGCATGGGGGTAGGGCCTTCCTCGCAGTCGCCGGCGGAGCGGCCGGCTGAGCCATAGCTAGCGCACCGACTAGGGTCAATGCGTAAGGGACGTGCAATTCGAACAGATCGACCCAGTGGGCGCAGCCGACGTCCAAAGATATAGCCAGCACCGGGAGGGGCGTCAAGGCTGACCGGCCGGCGCCCGTATCAGCCGAACGGTTGATGCGGCAAGCGCTTTCTTCACAGAGACTTGCGTCAATCGGAAGTCACGAAGGGTGACCCCGCGGGTTCACCCAGCTTATCGAACGCTGTGCCGGTTTCGCCCACGACGAAAACGGCCTGTTCGCCGCCACCCCGGCACTTGTTGTGGCAGCCACTGCCACATGACGTGGTCGTAACCCGCGACGACCACGCTCACTCGAGAGGAACCCCCATGCTGAAGACGCTGGCCCTTGCCGGCATGGTCGCCTCGTTAGTAGTCCCGTCGGCGCAGGCCGACGACTTGGCGCCCCCGTCCGGCAAGGTAACCGTGAGCGTACAGACCATCAATGGCTCCGGCTGCCCGGCTGGATCTGCATCGGTGGACACGAATTCAGACAACACCTCCTTCTACGTCGAATACGACAAGTACGTCGCCCGTGACGGCGGCGGCGCGCAGCCGACGGAGATGCGGCGCAACTGCCAGCTCAGCCTTTTGGTCAACGTGCCGCAGGGCTTCACGTACGCGATCGCCCGGGCCGACTACCGCGGTGACCTGCACCTGGCGCGCGGGGCGACCGCCCAGCAGAACGCCTACTACTACTTCATGGGCGAGACGCCGACCGCCGAGGTCAGCACGAACTTCACCGGCGCACGCAGCGGGCACTGGCAGACCACCTCCGTGGTGGAGGCCGCCGCGCTGGTCTACGCCCCGTGCGGCCAGAAGCTCGCGCTCAACGTGAACACCGACCTGCGGGTGAATGCCGGTGACGCGGAGAAGCACAAGAACTCCATCTCGATGAATGACAGCAAGGGCAGTTTGCGTACGCTCTTCCACTTTTCCTGGAAGCGCTGCCACTAATCTGGCCTGCGGCCGCGCCTAGAAGCGGCCTGAACTCCTCGGACAGTCACGGGCTGGCCCGCCGGCACCTATTTCGGCGGGCCAGCCTGTTCTGTTTTTCTGACGCGCATCGGAATTTCTCGATCCGGTCTATGCAAATTCCTGCAACTTATTGACCAGCATCGATGAATACGCTTATGGTTCCCATGCGCGCGCAAGCATCGCTACGACAGGAAAGGCACCCATGAGCAGCATGACTTTTATCGGCGGTATCGCGGCCGCGGCGCTCCTCGCCGCGCCCCTGGTCTCGACGCCGCAAGCCTCGGCGCCCAATGAGAAGATTGTGATCGACGTCGTCACGGTCCTTGGCTCAGGGTGCCCCACCAACACGGCCGCCGTGGCGGTGTCGCCGGACAACACGGCGTTCACCGTCACCTACAGCAATTACCTCGCGCAGGTCGGCGTGGGGGCCAAGGCGACCGACTCCCGGAAGAACTGCCAGGTCAACCTCCGGGTCCGCGTGCCGAGCGGCTTCACCTACGCGGTCGCGCAGACCGACCACCGCGGCTACGGCTTCCTGGAGAAGGGGGCGACCGCCACCGCGCGGGCGAACTACTACTTCCAGGGCATGTCGCAGACCGTCTACAAGCAGCAGACGTTCCGCGGGCCGCTGGACGACAACTGGCAGACCACGCACCTCACCGACATCGCGGCGCTGAGCTGGCACCCCTGCGGTGAGTCGCGCAACCTCAACATCAACACGGAGCTCAGGGTGGCGGGCGGCACGTCCGACCTCCGCAAGACCACGAGCTTCATGACGATGGACTCCACCGACGGCAGCATCAAGACCACGTACCACCTGTCGTGGCGGCGTTGCTGACACCACCTCCGGCACGCGGTCTTCCCCAACCACCACGTCGATCGTAATTACACGAGAATCGGGAGGAAGCCCATGCTCAAAGCATTAGCCGTCACCGGGATCGCCGCCTCGCTCCTGGCAAGCCCGCTCGCCATCGAGTCAGCCAGCAGCGCCCCACCGTCGGGCAAGGTCACCGTCGAGGTGGTGACCGTGAACGGGTCCGGGTGCCCCAACAAGACCGCGGATGTCGCGGCCGCAGCCGACAACACGGCCTTCACCGTGACGTACAGCAACTACCTGGCCGAGCGGGGTCCGGAGGCGAAGCCCACGGACTTCCGCAAGAACTGCCAGCTCAGCCTGAAGATCAAGGTGCCGGCCGGCTTCACCTACGCGGTGGCGCAGGCCGACTACCGCGGCTTCGCCCACCTGGTGAAGGGCGCAACCGCACAGCAGAACGCGAACTACTACTTCATGGGCCAGTCGGCCACCGCCACGGTGAGCCACGCCTTCGCCGGGCCGATGTCCGACGACTGGCAAACCACCGACGCGGCGGAATTCGCCTCGCTGGTGTGGGCCCCCTGCGGTGAGGTTCGCAACCTCAACGTCAACACAGACCTCCGGGTCTACGGTCCGGCCAAGTCCACCAGCTTCATGACGATGGACTCGACGGACGGCAGTTTCAGCACCAAGTTCCACTTCGCCTGGAAGAAGTGCACCAAGTAACGGTTAGCAGCAACGCCCTCCGGCGGTCCCGCGATGTCCGCGGGGCCGCCGGAGCCGTTGCCGGCTCCGGCTCTCTGCCCGATGAGGCACTCTGTGCGCTCAGGCGCCGTCGACCAGCTGGGCGGGCAGCGGCTCCGTGTGCACGACGCTCAGCCGGGAGACCGCCCGGGTGAGGACCACGTACAGCCGATGCAGCCCGCGCCGTTCGGCGGCCACGATGGCGGCTGGTTCGGCGACGATGACGTGGTCGTACTCGAGGCCCTTCGCGAGGGTCGCCGGAACGATGGTGAGGCGGCCGGCATCGAGGTCTCCCACCTCCCCGGGCCGCCGGCCGGCTGCGTCCAGCGCCTGGCGCAGCGCGTCCGTCTGGTGGTCCGCGGCGATGACGCCGATCGAGCCCGGGTAGGCCTCGGCGGCCCGCACCTCGGCGACCACGGCGGCCGGCAGGTCCGCCACGGCCCGGACGGTGAGCGCGCCGTCGCGGCGCAGGGACACGGCGGGCGGCACGTCGACGTCCAGCGCGGGCAGCAGCCGGTTGGCCAGCGCGACGACCGCGTCCGGCACGCGGAACCCGGTGGTCAGCGGCACCACGACGGCGTCCGGCTTGCCTAGGTGGCGCAGGGACTCCGCCCACGAGGCGGCGGCCCACGGGGTGGTGCCCTGCGCGAGGTCGCCGAGCAACGTGATCGAGCCGTGGGTCGTCCGGCGGGCGATGGCCCGGCACTGCATCGGCGACAGGTCCTGTGCCTCGTCGACCACGACGTGGCTGACGCTGGGCTGCCGCTCCAGCAGGCCGGCGGCCTCGTCCAGCAGGATCAGATCCGCGGCGCTCCACCGCGTACCCCGGACGCTGCCTGGCCGTTTCCGCCAGCGCAGCGCGGCCTGCTCGTCGGCGGTGAGCAGCTCGCCTGCGGCGCGCTCCAGCGCGGCCGGGTCGGCCAGCAGCTCGAACACCAGCGCCTCCGGCGTGACCGCCGGCCAGCAGTGGTCCAGGAACTCGGCCACCGGGCGGGACCGGCCCATCCGGCGCTGCCACGTCTCACCGGGTGACTCGCCGGAACGCGCCTCGGCCTGGCGCTGAAGCAGCCCGACCACGCGGGCCCGCACCCGTTCCCGCCCCAGGTTGTACGGGAGGTCCTCGCGCCGGACGTCGTCCACCAGCCGGCGCAACGCCCCCTCGTCGATGCGCCAGCGGTACGCGCCGTCGGAGACCTGGATCGGCCCGGCCGGCCGGGCCAACCGCGACCACAGGGCCCGGTGCAGAACGGTCGCGACCCGCGGATCGTGCTTGACGACCTGCGCCGCCACCGGGTCGATGCCGCGCACCGGGACGCGCGCGATCAGGCCATCCACCGTGGACTGCCCCACCTCCAGCTCGCCCAGGGCCGGCAGGACCGCGGCGATGTAGCCGAGGAACGCCGAGTTGGGGCCGAGGATGAGCACCCCGGCCTTGCGGAGCCGTTCCCGGTGCAGGTAGAGCAGGTACGCGGCCCGGTGCAGTCCCACCGCGGTCTTCCCCGTCCCCGGCGCGCCCTGCACGCAGATGGAAACGTCCAGACTCGCGCGGACCAGCTCGTCCTGCTCCGGCTGGATGGTCGCGACGATGTCGCGCATCGGGCCCACCCGGGGGCGTTCGATCTCCTCGAGGAGGATCCGGCTGGTCGTCCCCAGCTCCTCGCCGGCGTCCAACCGCTCGTCCTCGAAGCCGGTCAGCACCCCCCGGTCGAAGCCGAACCGGCGGCGCACCCGCACGCCCTGCGGCTGCCGCGCGCTGGCCCGGTAGAAGGCCCGGGACACCGGCGCCCGCCAGTCCAGGACCATCGGCTCGCCGGCGTCGTCGGTGACGTGCCGGCGGCCGATGTGGAACGGCCCTGGCCCGACCTCGGCCTCGGTGGCCAGGTCGAGGCGGCCGAAGAACAGCGGGGTGTCCGGGTCGTCGGCGAGCTCGGCGACGCGGCGGGACAGGGTGCGGCCGAGGGTCTCGGCGGCGGAGGCGTCGCCGGCGACGCCGTCGCCCGTGGCGTAGAGCGCCTCGGCCCGGTCGCGCATGCGGCGCAGCGCGGCGCGGGCGGCGGCCAGGTGAGCGCGTTCGGTGCGTAGTGCGGTGTCGAGGCCGGCTGCGGGCACGATGACTCCCTGCGGGAACTTGTCTGCTGCTCGCTCGCGTATCCGGCTGCCCGTCGGGTGCCGGCGCGGGGACGTCCGGAGCGGTGCCTGCTCACCACGGCCGTCAAGCGGCTCACCACCCTACGTTCCCACGCCCGCCAGCTCCACCGATTTCCGCCGTAGCTCGCCGCGACCGCAGGTCATCGCGGCACGGTCCGGGGAGGCACTGGAGGTGAGGCCGTCGCTCACCCGGGCGGCGCGCCGGTCGCGCGGTCCACCCCGCCGGCGGCCGCCGGCGCCGGGCGCCGCCACTGGGTCGCGGCCAGCCCGGCGCCGATGATGCCCGCATTGTTCTGCAACGCCGCCGGCACCACCGGGGTGCGGATGGAGACGTGCGGGAGGAACTTCTCCGCCTTCTTGCTCACGCCGCCGCCAATGATGATCAGATCGGGCCAGAGCAGCGCCTCCATGTGCTTCAGGTACGCCTCCACCCGCGTGGCCCAGTGCGGCCAGTCCAGGTCCTCCTGCTCCCGGGCACGGTCGGAGGCCCGCTGCTCGGCGTCCGCGCCGTCAAGCTCCACGTGGCCGAATTCGGTGTTCGGCACGAGCTGGCCGCCGATGAAGACGGCGCTGCCGATGCCGGTGCCGAAGGTCAGCATCAGCGTGACGCCGGGCTGGTTGCGGCCGGCCCCGAACGCCATCTCGGCCAGGCCGGCCGCGTCGGCGTCGTTGAGCACGGTCACCGGCCGCCCGAGCGCCTCGGTGAACAGCTCCGCCGCCGGCGCGTCCAGCCAGGACGGGTGAAGGTTGGCGGCCGTCTTGGTCACGCCGTTCAGCACGACGCCCGGGAAGGTCACACCGACCTGCTCAGCGCCCGAGAAGTGATCGGCCACGACGGCCACCGCGGCGACGACCTCCGGCACGCTGGCGGGCTGGGGCGTTACCACCCGGAATCGCTCCTCGGCCAGCTCACCCTGCGCCAGGTCGACGGGTGCACCTTTGATCCCGGACCCGCCGATGTCGATACCCACAACGCTCATCCCTAGTGTTTACCCCGCCGAGCGGCCGAGCCCGCACATCCAACGAATTTCCGCGATCCGTCCGCGCGCCGGTGAACCGACCGCGGCCGGGTTGTCACACCCCGGTGCCAGGATCCGAGGCGTGGCGGCCAGGGTGGCCCGCCCGGAGGGAGCCCCGATCATGACCACTCGCCCGCCCGGCAGCTTCAGCTGGGTCGACCTCGGCACGCCGGACGTGGCCGCGGCCGCGGCGTTCTACGGCACGCTGTTCGGCTGGACGGCGCACGTGTCGCCGCTGCCGGACGCCGGCGGCTACACCATCCTCAACAAGGACGGGCAAGCCGTCGCGGGCGCCGGCCCCCTGTCCGACGACGACCAGCCGACGGCCTGGAGCTCGTACGTGGCGACCGACGACGCGGACGCCGTGGCCGAGCGGGTCGGCGCCGCCGGGGGCAAGGTGCTGATGGCGCCCACAGACGTGCTGGAGCAGGGGCGGATGGCGGTGTTCCTGGACCGGGCGGGCGCCGCCTTCTCCGTCTGGCAGCCGGGCAGGAACGGAGGTGCCCAGCTGTTCGACTCCCCCGGCTCGCTGTATTGGAACGAGCTGACGACGCGGGACGTGACCGGGTCCAAGGAGTTCTACGGAGCCGTGTTCGGCTGGGGCGCCAAGGACAGTCCGATGGGCGACTACTCGTACACGGAGTGGGAGCTGGCCGGGCGGTCGGTGGGCGGGATGATGCCGATGGTCGGCGACGAGTGGCCGGCCGACCTGCCGGCGCACTGGATGGTGTATTTCGCGGTGGCCGACTGCGACGCCAGCGCCGCCCGCTCCGCCGAGCTGGGCGGGCGGGTCTCGGTGCCGCCCACGGACACCCCGCAGGGCCGGTTCGCTGTCCTCAACGACCCGCACGGCGCCTTCTTCTCGGTGATCGCGCCGGCGTCCTAGCCAGCCCGTCAGGCCGCCGGCGGGCCGGCGGCGGCTGCGCCCGGTGCACCGTGCGGCACCCGGACCGGGACGACGAGGGGTCCCCGTTCGCCCTCGATGACCCGGACGCGCGCCCGGTAATGGACGGCGAGCAGCTCCTCGGTGAGCACCTCGCGCGGCGGGCCGGCGGCCACCAGCCGCCCGCCGTCGAGGAGCACCAGCCTGTCGGCGTACTCCCCGGCGACCGTCAGGTCGTGCATCGTGGCCAGCACGGTCAGCCCATGGTCGCGGCGCAACTGGTCCACGAGCTCCAGCACCTCCTGCTGGTGCCCGATGTCCAGCGCGCTGGTCGGCTCGTCCAGCAGGAGCAGCGTGGCGCCCTGCGCCAGGGCACGGGCGAGGAAGACCCGTTGCCGCTCCCCGCCGGAAAGCGTCGCCAACTGCCGGCCGGCGAAGTCGGCGAGGTCCAGCCGGTCCAGCACCCGCCGCACGGCGGCCAGGTCGGCGGCGGATTCGCG
This sequence comes from Pilimelia sp., assembly GCA_035634075.1. GTDB lineage: Bacteria > Actinomycetota > Actinomycetes > Mycobacteriales > Micromonosporaceae > DASQDS01. The sequence goes on from DASQDS010000094.1 coordinate 18,124, forward strand.
GCCGAGCGGCGCAATGTACGGAGTTCGACCCAACAGGACGTAGTCGAGGACGGCCATCCCGGCGGGGACCACCGGGGCCTGCACCACGGTGGCGACGATCCGCGCCCGGTCCCGGCGGCGCAGACGCGCGGCCGGCGTACCGAACAGCGACACCGAGCCGGTGCACGGCAGGAGGCCGCCGACGGCCCGCAGCAGGGTGGACTTGCCCGCACCGTTCGGCCCGATGACGGTCACCCACTCGCCGGCGGCGACGCGGAGCTCGACGGAGCGCAGGATGGTGGCGCCGCCCAGCGTGACTCCCAGGCCGGTCACCTCCACCGCCGGCGCGGTCACGACGCCCCGCCCACAGCGACAGCCCGTTCGCGGCTGCGGGGCTCGCTACGCTCACTCCTCGCGCTCACAGCGACATCCCCCGTTCGCGACTGCGGGGCTCGCTACGCTCACTCCTCGCGCTCACAGCGACCGCCGGGTCGAGCGCAGGACGAGCACGAAGAACGGTGCACCGAAGAAGGCCGTCACCACGCCGATGGGGATCTCAGCCGGCGACATGACCGTGCGCGCCGCCAGGTCGGTGAGGGCGAGGAACGCCGCGCCGAAAAGCATGGAGAGGGGCAGGATCGAGCGGTAGCTGGCGCCGGCCAGCAGGCGCACGGTGTGCGGAACGATGATCCCGACGAAGCCGATCAGGCCGGAGACCGAGACCGCGGCGGCCGTGCCGAGCGAGGCGGCGGCGATCAGCAGGTAGCGGGAGCGCTGCGGATGCAGGCCGAGGCTGGTCGCCTCCTCATCGCCCACCGAGAGCACGTCCAGCTCCCGCCGGTGCAGCAGGACCACGAGGCCCGCCACGACGGCGTACGGCAGCAGGATGAGCACATCGTGCCAGCCGCCCGTGGCCACGCGTCCGAGCAGCCACGAGTACACCTCGCGGATGGTGTCCACGTTCTGCTGCATCAGGTAGGTCTGCCCGGCGGCGAGGAAGGCGGAGACCGCCACCCCGGCGAGGATCAGGGTGGCCGGCGACCGGTCCCGGCCGCCGGCCGCTCCCAGCAGGTAGGTGAGCGCCACCGCGCCGATCGCGCCGACGAACGCGGCCAACGGCACGGTGACCGGCAGGCCCGCCATCACATCGCCCGCGGTGGACCGGGTCGCGATGACCGCCGTGACACCGAGCCCCGCCCCGGCCGCGACGCCCAGCAGGTGCGGGTCCGCCAGGGGGTTGCGGAAGACACCCTGGTAACAGCCGCCGGCGAGGGCCAGCATCGCGCCCACCAGCAGGCCCAGCACGACCCTCGGCAGGCGCAGCTCCGTGACGATGGCGACCTCGGCCGGGCTCAGCCCGCTGTCGAGGCGGACTCCCGGCACCAGGTTGAGCAGCTCGGCCGCGACGCCGGCAGCCGGCAGGCGGACCGGGCCGAGGGCCAGGCCGGCGATTGCGGCGAGGAGCACACACGCCACCCCGCCGGCAACCCATCGCCCCCGCAGCCGGGCGGGCGAGGTCGAGCGCGCACCGGCCGGGGCGGCCCCGGCCGGTGCGCGGCCAGGTGCGCTGTCGGAGGTGAGCACCGGTGGCTAGGCGCCGGCCCGGGCCACCGCGTCGACGATCGTGCGGAGCAGCTCGACGACGCGGGGGCCCCACCGGGAGGCGATGTCGTCGTCCAGGCCGACCACGTTCCCCGCCCGCACGGCATTGACGGTTGCCCAGCCCGGGCGGGCCTTGACCGTGGCCGGCGACTGCTTGCAGCACTTCGTATCCGCCAGGAAGATCAGGTCGGGGTCGGCCTTGAGGATGGCCTCCTCGGACAACTGCGGGTAGCCGCCCTTCGTGCCGTCCGCGTCCGCCGGGTCGGCGATGTTCACCAGACCGACCATGGAGAACAGCGACCCGATGAAGGTCTTCGAGGTCGCCGAGTAGAGCTCGGTGCCCAGCTCGTAGAAGTAGGTGAGCTTGTCGGCGGGCTGCGGCGCGTCCTTGACCAGCTTGGCGATGTCCGACTTCATCCGCTCGGTGAGGGCCCCGGCCTCGTCCCGGTGGCCGGTGAGCGCGCCGAGGTCACCGATCTGGCGGTACGAGTCAGCCAGCGTCACCGCCGCCGACGCCAGGTAGACCGGGATCTTCAGCTGGGTCAGCTGGTCCACGATCTTGTTGAGATCGTTGGAAATGATCACCAGGTCGGGCTTCTTCGCGGCGATCGCCTCGGCGTTCGGCTGGAAGCCGGACAGGTCCGTCTTGGGCGCCTCGGGCGGGTGGTTGCTGTTGCTGTCCACGGCCGTGACCTGGCTGCCCGCGCCAATGGCGAACAGCATCTCGGTGGCCGTGGGCGACAGCGCCACGATCTTCTCGGGGCGCTCGGCGAGCGTGATCTTGCCTACCGTGACCGGGAACGTCGCGGCGCTGGCCCGGGCGTCGCCGCCGGGCTCCGTGGTGCCGTCGGCACCGTCGCCGGCGCAGCCACCGGTCACCGCTAGCGCGAGCACCGCCAGCGCGGCGGGCAGCAGCCTGGGCATCCGTCTCATCATGTTTCCTCCTGTCGGCCGAGGCTGTGAGTGCTTCGCCGACAGGGCCGGGCCCCGCCCGCGAGGCGCCCTTCCTCGAAGGCGCGTTTCGCGACCGCGGCAGGCGACCTGGCTCGTCCGCACCCGCCGGCCGCCTCATGGGCGGCCGGCCGGCCGCCGTTCGGCGGCCGGAGTGGGGCGGCATCACAGTTGCGGGACAGCGCCGGTTTCGCACCGGCTTCGCTGCCACACGGTCGGCGCAACGGTAGCGCAGGGCGCCGCCGACCCGCCCGGCCACCCGGCGCACGCCGCGCCGATCATGGGCCTGACGGGGTGGCCCCGCTCAGGGTCCACCGTGCCAGGCCCATGATCGGCGAAGGAGGCGGTGTCCGGCCGCCGGTCAGCAGTACGTCGCCTGGAGCCCCACGACCCGGTACGGGCAGTCGGCGTACTCCGACAACAGCAGCACCGCCGCCCGGTTGCGCGATGTCTCCCGACCGATCACCTCGTCGGGCGGGTAGAAGCCGGGGTTGCGGCTACGCGGGTACATCTCGAAGGTGTACGCGAAGATCCGGTGCTGTCCCCACATCCAGTCGATGCTGGTGCCGTCGGCCACGTACAGGTCGCTGGACTGCTCTGGCGTGTAGTTGTTGGTCGCCGCCATCTGCCGGCCCAGCGTGGCGAAGGTGTTGTACTGGTCGGCGTTCATCCCGGTGGCGGTGTTCGCGGCGGTGTACCCGAACGGCCAGAGCACCAGCTCCGAGTACGTGTGGAAGTCGATGTTCGCCTTGATCTGCTGCACCCCGCCGACGACCCGGCCGTTGACGAAGTTGCGCAGGGCGTTGCTCTCCGGCGCGGAGAACGGTGCGGGCCCCCGGTACGTCTCGCTCGACGTGGTGCCGCTGGAGCCGCGGCAGCAGCCCCACTGGTAACTCCAGTTGCGGTTGAGGTCGGTGCCCACGTAGGCGGACCCCGGGTTGGGCTGGCGGTTCTTCCGCCAGGAGCGGTACGCGCCGGTGGCGATGTCGTACTCGCTGCCGTCCGGGTTCAGCGTGGGGACGATCCAGATCTCCCGGTTGTTGACGATGTTGGTGACCCGCGCGTCCTGGCCGTAGCTCTGGGTGAACAGGTCGAGCAGGTAGATGGCCATCTCGACCGTCAGATGCTCGCGGGCGTGCTGCTGACTGTTGAAGAGGATCTCCGGCTCCGCCTCGTCGGTCGCGACGTTGTCGGAGATCTTTATCATCATCAGGTCCCGGCCCTGGTAGGAGGTGCCGATGGTGGTCCGGCGGGCGATCGACGGGAAGGCCGCCACGACCGCGTTCACCTTGGCGCTCAGCTCCGGGTAGTCGTGGTAGGCGGAGTCGGCGGCCGGGAACGCGAGCGTGCTGACGTCGCCGTCGTCCGCGGCCGGCGGCGCTGCCACCGTCTCGGTCCGGAAGCCCAGCGCCCGGATCGCGCGCGCCTCCGTCGCGGTGGCGGTCACGTGCAGCACGCCGTGCTCACTGAAGTCGATCGCCGCGCCGGTGCGGGCGACGGCGGTGCGGTCGGCCACGGTGCGCGGGCCGAGGATGCGGTACTGCGCCGAGGCGCGGCGTTCGTCGGGCGCGGGGCGGGGGTCGGCGCCGACCGGCGTGCCAGCGATCAGCAGGCAGCCGAGTGCGGCGGCCGCCACCAGGGCGGTGGCCCGGGGGCGGCGGGTGGGTAGGTTCATCCATGCCTCCTGGGGGTGGGGAGGAAGCCGTTGCGTGGCTCCCACCACATCACCAGTCACATGGTCGAATCAATATCCTTCGCTTCATCCGTACCGGCGCCGGCCTGCCTGTCCTCGCCGGCCAGGGCCGAGCGCAGCCGTTCCCGCTCCGCCCGCCGCCGGTCAGCGGCGGCGGCCAGCGCCAGCGCGGCCTCGTCCCGCCAGCCGCGCAGCAGGACCAGGGCAAGGCCCGCCGAGCC
>DASQDS010000095.1:0-1837 GCA_035634075.1 Pilimelia sp.
GGTGCGGCCCGGTGGCCGGGTGGTGCTGGTCGGGATCCCCGACGAGGATCGAACGGCGTTCCCCGCGTCACTGGCGCGGCGCAAGGGTGTCACGATCGCGCTCGTCCGGCGGATGAACGAGGTCTACCCGCGGGCGATCGAGCTTGTCCACGCCGGCCGGGTGGACGTGTCCTCGCTGGTGACGGCCGTGTATCCGCTGGCGGCGGCGCCGGCGGCGTTCGCCAGCGCGGTCGCCAGGGAGGGCTTGAAGGTCGTCGTCGCCCCGTCGCAGTGATCGACTCCGTCGCCGTCACGGGTATCCTCCCGCTACCGGCGGGCCGCCGCCGGCACCCGACGAGCGGAGGGCGTCGTTGGCACTCACCGACGAGGCGATCGCCAAAATCAAGGATCTGATCCAGTCCGGCCAGCTGGGTCCCGGCTCCCGGCTCCCCCCGGAGCAGCAGCTGAGCGCCCAGCTCGGGCTGTCCCGCAGCTCCATGCGGGAGGCCATCAAGGCACTGGAGATGGCGCGGGTGATCGACGTGCGGCGCGGCGACGGCACGTACGTCACCAGCCTCGCGCCGGGCCTGCTGCTGGCGGGCTTCGCCGTCGCCGTGGACCTGCTGCAGGACGACGACCTGCTGGAGGTGATGGAGGCGCGCCGCCTGCTGGAGCCGGTGGCGACCGGCCTGGCGGCCAGCCGGGTCACCGACCGCCAGCTGGGGGAGCTGCGCGAGCTGCTGGAGCACATGCGGGCGGCGATCGCCGACGGCGAGCGGCTGGCCCAGTACGACGCCGCCTTCCACCGGGCCGTCATCGCGGCGACCGGGAACGAGGCGTTGGCGTCGATCCTGGACGGCCTCGCCAGCCGTACCCTGCGGGCCCGGGTCTGGCGCGGCATCACCGAGGCGAACGCGGCCGAGCGGGCGGTCGCCGAGCACGAGAGCATCTACCTCGCCCTCCACGCGCGCAACGAGCTGCTGGCGCAGTCCACGGCGCTGATCCACGTCGACACCGCCGACGGGTGGCTGCGCGCGGCGCTCGGCCGGGCCAAGGCGGCGCCGGACGCGGCCTGACGGGCAGGCGCCGGTCAGCGGCCGGGGCCGCGGGGGTCCGGGCCGCGTTCGCCTGGCCGGACCAGGGCCGTCTCGTACGCCAGGATCACCGCCTGCACGCGGTCCCGCAGGCCCAGCTTCGCCAGGATCCGCTTCATGTGCGTCTTGACGGTGGACTCCTCCACGACCAGCGCCGTCGCGATCTCGGTGTTGGACAGGCCGCGCGCCACGAGCTCGAGCACGTCGCGCTCGCGCGGGGTCAGCTCGAGCAGGCGCCTGGCCGCCGCCGCGTCGGGCTGCGGCGAGTCCGCCATCCGGTCGATCACCGTCCGGGTGACCGCCGGCGACAACAGCGACTCGCCCGCGGCGACGGTGTGGATGGCCGCGATGAGCTGCTCGGGCTGGGTGCGCTTGAGCAGGAACCCGGACGCCCCGGCGGTCAACGCGCCGAAGACGTAGTCGTCGTCGGAGAAGGTGGTGAGCATCAGGATCCGGACGTCCGGCACGGCGGCGGCGATCTGGCCGGTGGCCGCGATGCCGTCCAGGTGCGGCATCCGCACGTCCATCAGCAGGACGTCGGGCCGCAGCTCGCGGGCCCGGGCCACGGCCGCGCGCCCGTCCGCCGCCTCGCCGACGACCTCGACGGTGTCGTCACTGGACAGCACCGCCCGCAGGCCGGCGCGCATCAGGTCGTCGTCGTCCGCGATGACCACGCGCAGGCGCGCCCGGTCCGCGCCGGCCGTCACACCGGGGCCCGGCTGACCCGCGGGGCGGCGGTGGCGTCGAGGCCGGCCCGGCCGTCG
>DASQDS010000096.1:0-1605 GCA_035634075.1 Pilimelia sp.
CCCTCGTTCACCTCCACCCCGCCGCGCCGCTCCCACGCCAGGGTGGGCACCGCGATCCGGGTCGGGGGGCCGGCCAGCGTCCACGGGTTCGACATCCGGGCGATGTAGAGGTTGGAGTTGGTGTCGATGCCCGGCTCCGCCTGCGCCCAGACCAGGTAGCGCACCCCGCCGGCCACGAACGTCGACGCGTCGAGCGCGAAGGTCTGCCACGGCGTGGAGATCTGACCCCGCTCCGCCCACGTCGCCGTCAACGGGTTCGGGCCGCTGGCCTCCAGCACGTACATCCGGATGGCCCAGACGGCGTTGGTCGCACCGGCCGCGAAGTAGACGTACCACCTGCCGTCGATGAAGTGGATCTCCGGCGCCCAGATGTGCGCGCCCATGATCCCGCTGGTGTGCCGCCGCCAGATCACCGTCTCCGGCGCCGTGGACAGCCCCTGCAGCGTCGCCGACCGGCGCAGCACCAGCCGGTCGTACTCCGGCACCGTCGCCGTCATGTAAAAGAAGCCGTCGGTGTGCTTGACGATATGCGGGTCGGCCCGCTGGGCGGCCAGCGGGTTGGTGTACCGCACGGCGGGCGCCGCCTGGGCGGCGGCGGGCGCGACGACGGCGGCGACCGCGCCGGTCAACAGCAGGGTGGCAACGGCGAGCAGCCGGCCGGGCAGCGTCATCGCATCGTCCTTCCCGGGTCGTCACCGCAGCGTCCCGGTCGCCGCCGCGCGACGTCAAGACATTCATCGATACCTTGCGGCATCCGCATGGACCGGACCGCCCGGTCCGGGGTGACGGACTGGCGACAGTTGGGCGTCCGGCGCCGGCGCGGGATTGCGGCGTGCGGCGGGCGGCTGGGAGCATAATCGCCGCCGGCATTTCCTCCCCGGAGGCCGGAACTCCCCGGGAGGCATGATGGCGCTGCCCATGCGCGTCGCGGTGTCGCCGGACCACGCCGACGCGGCGCCCGGCGACAGCTTCACTGTGGACGCCACCGTCCGCAACACCAGCGACGTTGTCGAGCACTACGTCGTCGAGGTGCTCGGCCTGCCGCCGGGCGGCACCGCCCGCGCGGAACCGGAGACCATCAAGCTGCGGCCCGGTGAGAGCGGCGCGGCCACGGTGCGGGTCGCCATCCCGGCGGATCCGCCCTCACCCGCCGGCCACTACCGGCTGGGCATCCTGGTGAGCTCCAAGTACCGCCCGGAGGTGTCGCGCTGCGAGGAGATCCCGCTGCAGCTCGCCGCCGTGGAGAGCGTCACCGTGCGGGCCGAGCCCGAGGTGGTCACCGGCAAGCGCACGGCCCGGTACACGGTGGACATCGTGAACGGCGGCAACGTGCCCGTCCGCCTGCGGCTGGCGGCGACGGACCCGGAGCGCCGGGTCGCCGCCACCTTCCAGCCGCCGGCCGTGGACCTGCCGCCACGCGGGGCCACCCGCGTGCACCTCGACGTGCGCGCGCCGGTGCCGTGGAAGGCCGAGAAGCAGCGCCGCATCACGATCGAGGCGGTCGGCGCTGTCGCGCTGATCAGCGGGGCACTCGGCGGGCCGGGACACCTCGGCGGGCCGGGCGCGCCCGGCGGCCCGGGCGGGTTTGCCGCGGGCACGTCGGCC
>DASQDS010000097.1:0-1875 GCA_035634075.1 Pilimelia sp.
CGGCTGCCCGGCGGGCTGGCCGGTGGCCAACGTCTCGCTGCCCCAGCCCAAGGAGGTCAAACTCAAGGTCTACAACGCCACCAACAAGCCCGGGCTGGGTGGGCAGGTGACCGAGGACTTCAAGAACCGCGAGTTCATCACGGAGAAGCCGAAGGACAGCGCCAAGGCCGTCGACGGGGTGGCGACCCTGCGGTTCGGCCCCAAGGCGGTCGGCGGGGCGCACCTGCTGCGCGGCTACTTCCTGGACGAGGCCGAGGTGCAGTACGACGCCAAGCGCACCAACGACGTGGTCGACGTCATCATCGGCAAGCACTACGCCCAGTTGGCCACCACGACCGAGGTGAAGCAGTCGCTGTCCACGCTCGGCCGCCCCTCGCCCCCGCCGGGTTCCTGCCCCGCGAAGAAGCCCTGACGCGCCGGGGCTGCCGGGCGGCCCGCGCCGCCGGGTCGCTACGGGCCGCCGGCGGCGTCCAAGTGGGCCAGTCGGTCGTGCAGCGGGCCGAACAACGCCGGCGGGGCGGCGATCACCATGTCCGGCCCGGCCGGCGCACCGCCGATCCCGCCGACCCGCAACCCCGCCTCGGTCGCGACCAGGCCGCCGGCCGCGTGGTCCCAGGCGTTGAGGCCCTTCTCGAAGTACGCGTCGAGCGCCCCCTCGGCCGCCATGCACAGATCGATGCTGGCCGCCCCGTACCTGCGGATGTCGCGCACCTGGGAGATCAGCTGGGCGACCACCGCCGCCTGGTGTGCCCGCCGCGCCGGGTCGTAGCCGAAGCCGGTGCCCACCAGGCACTGCCCCAGCGCGGTCTCGCGGGAGCACTGCAGCCGCCGGCCGTCGCGGTAGGCGCCGCCGCCGCGGGTTGCCGTCCACTCCTGGCCGGTCGCCGGGTTGTGCACCACGCCGGCCACCACCACGCCGTCGACCTCGGCGGCCAGCGACAGGGCGTACTGCGGCAGCCCGTAGAGGTAGTTCACCGTTCCGTCGATCGGGTCGAGGATCCACCGCACGCTCGCGCCGGCCGCCGGGCCGCCCTGACCGGCCGTGCCGTACTCCTCACCGAGCACGCTGTCGCCGGGTCGCAGCCGGCGCAGTTCGTCCACCACCTGCCGCTCGACGGCACGGTCCGCGGCGGTGACAACGTCGGTGTCGGTACTTTTCGTGCTGACGCCGGAGATTCCGCCGGCACGCATCTGCCGGGCGGTGGCTGCCCCCTGCCGGGCCACCTGCACCGCTATGCTGAGAAGCTCGTCCGCCACCGGCGCCACGTCACCCATTCCAGTCCCTCCCCGCCCGTACCATCCTTGCAAAGGGCCTCCCGGCGACCCGTCAGCGCCCCCAGACCAGGCGCACGGCGCGCGAGGCGGGAGGATCGCCGCAGACGGCGCTACAATTCACGCCTGCCCACCGAGCCACGGACCGCCGCCCAGCCGACGAGTTCGCGACCCGGGGGTCACACACCACAAACACCGGCCTGTACCGTCGCTTCGCGTTGCGCTGGCCGGACGGCCGTGCTCATTTCATCGCCTCCGGAAGGTCATTCGTGACAGAAGCCCACCACACCGGCGCCGACGTACGCTCGCTCACCGAGGCCCTGATCACCCATGCGCAGGGCGCGGGTGGGCAGATCACGTCGGCTGAGGTCGCGCAGACCGTCGAATCCGCCGAGGTGACCCCGGCCCAGGCCAAGAAGATCCTCCGGGCGCTGGTCGACGCCGGCGTCACCGTGGTCGTCGACGGCTCGGCCAGCACCCGTCGCCGGGTCGCGGCCGCGCGCTCCGCCACGCCCGCCTCCAAGGCGACCACCGCCAAGGCGAGCAAGCCGGCGGCCAAGAATGCGCCGGCGGACGAGCCGGCCGCGGCCGGCGAGCCGCCCG
>DASQDS010000098.1:0-2960 GCA_035634075.1 Pilimelia sp.
CGCCGTGCCGGCGGCCGGCACCGGCGTCGCGCCCCGGCCCACCGCGACGCCCGGTGCGTGCCCGCCCACGTGGCCGGCCACCGCCGGCCGGCCGATCCCTTGGCCCGGCACGCCCCGGGCGGCATGGCGGTTCATCGCCGCCCGACCCCGACTTCGTCCCCGGCCCGCCGTGCCGCCGCCACCGAGAAGATCGCCGCTTCCAGGGCGTACCCCCGGTCCTCGGCCCCGCCCTTGACGGCGGCGTTGCAGTCGGCGGCGGCGTGCATGGCCATGACGAGCGCCTCCGGGGTCCAGCCGCGCGCCTGGCGCTGCGCCCGCTCCACCTTCCAGGCCGGCATGCCCAGGGTGCTCGCCAACTGGTACGCGCTGCCGCGCCCGGCGGCGGCGACCCGCGCGACGGTACGCACGCCGTCGGCGATCGCGTCGGCGATGGGCACCGGGTCGACGCCCACGTGCAGCGCCCAGCGGAGCGCCTCCAGCGCGCCCGGGACGTCCCCGACCATGGCGGCGTCCGCGACGGTGAACCCGCTGACCTCCGCCCGGCCCCGGTAGTAACGCGACACCGTGTCGGCGCCGATCCGGCCGTCCGTGTCGGCGATCAGCTGTGCGCACGCCGCGGCCAGCTCGCGCAGGTCGTTGCCGACGGCGGCGAGCAGCGCCTCGGCGGCGTCCTCGGCAGCCCGGCCACCCAGCCGCCGGAACTCGTCCCGAACGAAATCGACCCGGTCCCGGTGCCGGGTGAGCCGGGCGGCCGGGACGACCGACGCCCCGGCCGCCCGCAGCCCTTCGGCGAGCGCCTTGCCCTTGGCACCGCCCGCGTGGGTGACCACCAGCGTCACCTCGGGGTCGGGGTGGGCGGCGTAGCTGAGCAGCGCGGCGGACAGATCCTTCCGCGCGTCCTGCCCGCCCCGCACGACCAGGAGGCGGCGGCCGCCGAACAGCGACGGGCTCACCATTTCGGCGAGCTCGCCACCTCCGAGGGCCGAGGCTTCGTACTCCCGGACATCGGCCTCCGGGGCGGCCGCGCGGGCCCGTTCCACCGCGCGCGCCACGAGCAACTCCTCGTCGCCGAGAATCAGCAGGAGGGCAGGTGGTGAGGCTGGAGTCACGCCCGTCATCGTCGCACGACGCCCAGGCGGGCCGCCTCCGCTCACTCATTCGAGTCGCTGGTCGCGCACTCCGCGCCACAACGGACCAACCGGTACACGCCCGGCCGTCTCGACGTCGAACCCGCCCGGCGACGGCCGCCCTGGCAGGGCATGGCTGAAAGTAGTCGGAGCTTTACCCGCCATTCCTTCAACCGTCCGGCCGGCGCCTCCGTAATGCAGGAAGGACATGAGGAGAGCCTCGTTCCCGGCAAGGGAGGTCGCTAGGGCACTGCAGTACGTGCGAGACGGCGGACCGACACGGCAGATCGAGGAACGGATGGCCAGAAAGAAGTTGTTCCAGCGTAAGAGCACCCCCGACGCGATGGGAGCGGGGGTGATGCGGCAGCCCCGCAGCCGGTTGGGCTGGATCGTGGCCGCCTCCTGGCTGACGGCGATCTGGGCTTCGACCCAGGTCACCGCGCCGGGCCGGGTCGCCTATGGCTACTTCTTCACCTTCATGGTGACGTACGCCGGTGTGCTGGCCCTCGTGTCGATGAGCCTGACGGTGATCGGTGGCCTGTTGTCCACCGCCCGCATCGTCCTGCAGATCCAGCACCGGGTGATGTTGCAGTCGGCCCACCGGACATCCGGCGTCCTGGGCGTGCTCTTCCTGGGCATCCACATCGTGATGAAGGTGTCGGTGGGCGCCGCCGCGCCGCTGGACGCCGCCGTGCCGTTCGTCGCCGCGAACCGCCCGCTCTACGTCGGCATGGGGACCATCGCCGCGTACCTCTTCTTCACCGTCTCGTGGAGCGGCCTCGTGCGGGCCCGCTTCGCCCAGGCCAACAAGCGTCCGTGGGCCTGGCGCGCGGTGCACAGCATGTCGTACGTCGCCTGGCCGGTCGCCCTGGCGCACGGCCTGGGCGCCGGCCGCACGCCGGCGTGGTGGGTGACCGGGAGCTACCTCCTGCTGCTGCTGATGGTCACGGTGTCGCTGATCATCCGGCTGTCGCTCGGGCGGTCGGACACCAAGACCGGCGGCGGCCAGACCGGCACGATGGCGCCGGTGCCGAAGGCCGCCCCCACCGTGAACACCAGCGTCTTCCGCCGCGGCGCCAGCCGGGAGCTGGCCGCTGCCGCCGCGCCGAGCGGCGCGGGCGCGACAGGCCGCGGGTCGGCCCGCCGGACCACCAGCGGGCGCGGCGGCACGGCCAGCCGCAAGTCCGGGCGTACGGCGCAGCCGGCCGCCCGGCCCGTCAGCCCGGGCCTGCCCGCCGGACCGTCGTCGTGGCGCATCCCCGAGGAACGGCCCGTATCGGGCCCCCGGCCGCCGGTCCGGGAGTACCCGCCGGTGGAGGCCGCCCGGCCGAGGTCCGTCGAGGTGTACGCGCCCGCCGAGGTGACCCGCCCGCGGTCGGTCGAGGTGTACGCCGGCCCGGATCCCTACGCCGAGCGGAACGCCTACGCGGAGCGGAACGCCTACGCCGAGCGGAACGCCTACGCCGAGCGGGACAGCTACGCCGAGCGGGACGCCTACGCCGAGCGGAACAGCTACGCCGGCAGGAACGCCGCCGTCGACCGGGACGCCTATGCGCAGCGGACAGCCCGTCCCGAGCCCGACCCCTACGCCGACCGGGGCGCCTACGCCGATCCACGGGCCGCCCGTGACGACCACGCGGACCGCGGCGGGTACGCCGACCGGGACGGGTACGCGGACCGGACCGCCTACGCCGACCCGACCGCCTACGCCGACCCGAACGCCTACGCCGACCCGAACGCCTACGCCGACCGGAACGCCTACCGCGGCGAGCGGGACGGCCGCGGCGGCCGGGACGCCTACCGGGCGGCCGAGGACGACTACCCGCCCACCGA
>DASQDS010000099.1:0-2383 GCA_035634075.1 Pilimelia sp.
GGCGTGGGCGCGGCCGGCTCGGGGGTGGCCGCGCCCGCACGGACCGGACCCGGCCCGGCCAGGGCGGGACAGGCGGAAACCATTGCGCCGATGTCGTACCGCCGTGGCATCCTCGAACCCGTGAGCGTCCGGGTGAACAGCACCGTGCTCGTCGGCCGCGACGCCGAGATGGGGCGGCTGCGCGAGGCGCTCAAGCGCGCCCGGGGCAACGAGCCGGCCGCCATCCTGATCGGCGGCGAGGCCGGCGTCGGCAAGACCCGGTTGATCGAGGAGTTCTGCCGGTACGCGACCGGGGAGGGCGCCCAGGTGCTCGCCGGCCAGTGCCTGGAGCTCGGCGAGGAGGGGCTGCCGTTCGCGCCGTTCGCGGCGGCGCTGCGCGAGCTGTTCCGGCGGGCGGGCGTGGGTCCGTTCGCCGGGCACGAGGCCGATTTCGCTCGGTTGCTGCCAGAGTTGGGCCCGGCGGTCGGGCCGGCCACCGGCCCGGGTGGGGAGGCACACCGGGGTTACCTGTTCGACCTCGTCGCGCAGCTGTTCGGGCGGCTGGCCGCCGAGCGCCCGCTGGTGCTCGTCATCGAGGACCTGCTCTGGGCCGACCGGTCCACCCGCGACCTGATCGCCTACCTCGTGCGGGCCGGCCGGTCCGCACCCGCGCTGCTGGTGGCCACCTACCGCACCGACGAGCTGCACCGGGGCCACCCGCTGCGGCCGTTCCTCGCCGAGCTGGACAGGGTGCGCGGCGTCGAGCGGCTCGACGTCGACCGGCTCGACCGCGAGGGCACCGCGGAGATGCTCGCCCGCGTGCTGGGTGCCGAGCCGTCCGAGGCGACGGTGGACAACGTCTTCGACCGCGCCCAGGGCAACCCGTTCTTCGTCGAGGAGCTCGCCTGCTGCGCCGAGCCGGGCTCGTGCTGCACCCTGTCCGACAGCCTGCGCGACCTGCTGCTGTCCCGGGTGGACGCCCTGGGTGACGGCCCGCAGCGGGTCCTGCGCATCTTCGCCGCCGGTGGCATCCGGGTCGGGCACGAGCTCCTCGCCGAGGTCGCCGGCCTGCCGGACGGTGAGCTGGAGGCGGCGCTGCGCGCGGCGGTCGCCGCGCAGCTGGTGGTCGCCGACAGCGACGGTGGTTACGAATTCCGGCACGCCCTGGTGCGCGAGGCGGTGCACGACGACCTCTTGCCCGGCGAGCACGCCCGGCTGCACGCGCGGTACGCGGCGGCGATCGAGGCCCGGCCGGACCTGGTGTCCGCGGGCCGCGCCCCGGCCGAGATCGCGCACCACTGGCACGCCGCCAACGACCACCCGCGCGCGCTGGTGGCGGCCGTCGCCGCGGCGGACGCGGCCGGAGAGCGGTTCGCCTACGCGGAGCGCAGCCGGCTCCTGGAGCGCGCCCTCCAGCTATGGGAGCAGGTCCCCGATGCCGGTGCCCGGGTGCGCATGAGCCACCTCGACCTGCTCGACGAGGCGGTCATGGCGGCGGGCGCGGCGGGTGACTACGGCCGGGCGCTCACCCTCAGCCGGGCGGCGCTGTCCGAAGTGGACTCCGAGGCGGAGCCACTGCGCGCGGCCCGTCTGCTGGAGCGGCGCGGCAAGCTGATGCGCACGATGGGCAAGAGCGACGGGGCGCCCCAGCTACGGGAGGCGTACGAGCTGGTGGGGCGGGTGGCCGACCCGGCGGCCCGGGCCACGCTGCTGAGCGACATCGCCAACGCGATGGCGCCGGTGGACGCCGAGCTGGCCGCCCGCCTCGCCCGGGAGGCGATGCTGTCGGCGCGCAGCCTCGGCGACGTGGCGTTGACGGTCGCCGCCACGGTGACGTTGGGCCGCTCCTGCATGGGCAACGCCGTCACCGAGGCGATGCTGACCGAGATGGAAGGGGCGGTGGCGCTGGGGGAGCGCGCCGGCAACCCGCCCGTGCTGGTCCGCGCGCTGGTGAACACCTCGGATCTGCTGTTCGCCCTCGGCCGGTACGCCGAGGCCGCCGAGATGGCCCGGCGCGGGTTGTCCGTGGCGCGGGAGGTGGGGATCAGCCGCACGGTCGGCGCCTTCCTCTACGTCAACGCGGGCGAGGCGCTGCTGGCGCTCGGCCGGTGGGACGACGCGGAGGAGATGTTCGCCGAGCTGGCCCGGCTCGACCCGCCGGGCACGCTGGCGGCGCCGGGGCTGGACCTGCGGGCGAGGCTGCGGCTGGCTCGCGGCCACCGGGGCGCCGGCGATCTGGTCGAGCGCGCCCTGGCCTTCCTGAACCGGCCGTTCCTGCTGGTCGAGGCGCGGATGCCACTGCAGGAGCTGCGGATCATGGTGGCGCTCGCGGCCGACGACGCCCCCGCCGCGCACGCGGCCGCGGTACTGGCCCTGGGCGACGCCGGCCTGCCCCGGGCGCTGG
>DASQDS010000100.1:0-12028 GCA_035634075.1 Pilimelia sp.
GGTGAAGGTCGCGGTCATCAGCATGAACGGCCGGGCGAGATCGGTCTCGATCAGGGGTTCCATCGGGGCGTCGAGGGCGATCCCGGCTCGGATGCGCGGGTCCATGACCATGGCCAGGGCGGTCGCCGTGCCGCCCTTCGACGGGCCGAACATGCCGACGCGGCGGGGGTCGGGGGCGCCGCGCAGGCCGGCCGGCAGCGGTGCGCCGTCGGCGTCGGGGTTGCGCCCCGCGGCGAGGTCGTCGATGCGGTCCAGGACGAACGGGATGTCGGCGGCGAAGTCCGCCGCGCCCAACGAGTGCTCCCCGCCGAGGATGGGGACGGTCAGCCGGCCATCGGGGAATTCGCTGAAGGTGTCGTGCGTGTGGCCGACGGTGACTACGACGTACCCGTGACTGGCGAGTTCCTGCACCATGATCGTGTGATCGCCGCGGTGGTCGTGCGCGCCGTGCGAGGCGACCACGACCGGCAGCCGGCCACCCGCCCGCCGTACGGGTGCGCCCACGTGCCCGGCCGTGAGCGGTGCCGACACCGCGTCGGCCGGGTACCCGTGGTGCGTCAGCAGCGCGCGCATGGGGGCGTCGGGCAGCCAGCGCGCCCGCGGGTAGCGGGCAACGTCGCGGGCCGGGTACCAGACGCTGACCATCAGCTCGCGGTGGCGCCCCGGGCCGGCGACCGGATCGGGGCGGGAACGGTCGACCAGGCGCAGCGGCACCGTGCCGATCGGGAAGGGCCCGGTCGGCCGCGGCAGGAAGAGTGGCACCGGTCCGGCGGCGACCGCCGCCGCCCGGCCGGGGAGGCCGAGGGGCACGGTGAGGCCGGCGGCCAGCGCGGCGGTGATGAGGCCGCGGCGGGACAGGTGTGCCCGGCCGAGCGAGGGTGTGCTGATCATTGGAACCTCCAGTTGTCTCATGGGCAGCATCGGGCGGGCGGCCGCGCCGTCAGGGCGCCGGCCGCCGTACGCCGGGTGCGGGGATGGGTGTAGTGGCTACTGGGCGTGCGTGGTTTCGATGCGGGCGATGAGCTGCTTGAGTCGCGTGATCTCCTCGGCGAGCGCTGTGCTGCCGGCCGCGGTGAGGGTGATCCAGGTCCGGCCGCGTTTGCCGGCGTAGCCCTTCTCGACCTGGACCAGGCCGGCGGTCTCCAGGACGCCCAGGTGCTGGGAGAGGTTCCCGGCGGTGAGCGCCAGCTGGGTGCGCAGAAACCCGAACTCCACCCGGCGGGCCTCGTGCGCGATGGTCAGGATGCCGAGCCGCACCCGCTGGTGCACCACGTCGTCGAGCCCGGTGACCGGATGCGCGGGCGCGGTCTCGGCCGGCGCGGGGGTGTCGAGGGGCTCGGTCACCGGGGCCGCCGCAGCCGCTGCGCCAGCGCGAACCCGGCGCTGCCCAGCAGCAGCACGCCGCCGGTGATGACGAGCATCGGTGCGAACTCCCACCGACCCCCCCAGTGGGCGCCCCAGCCGAAGTTGATCGGCACCGCTACCACCACCAGGTACGCGATGGCGAACAACAGCAGCGCGACGTGCCGCTCCAGCCAGGCCAGCACCAGCAGGGCCAGCCCGATCGAGCCGCTGAAGTCGGTCAGGCGCAACAGCGCGAGGACGTACCAGGGCAGGTGATGGGTGGGATCGGACGGCAGGAGGAAGTCGCCCACCACCACATGCGCGAGGGTGAACACGACGACCATCGCGATGCCCACGACGGCGTACGGCGCCACGCGGGTGCCCAGCCCCCGGGCCCGGGCCACTCTGCGGTACCCGCCGGCGATCACCACGTATGCCAATGCCAGCGCCGCCCACCAATAGATCATGGCGGTCTGAAACCACACGGCGCACGTCGCACCGCCGTCCGCGGGCTGGCAGTCGGTCACGACCTCGCGGCCGAACCCGTAAGCGGGGATCGCGCCGAAGGTCACCAGGGCCAGCACCAGCAGGGGCAGCCAGGTCACCCGTTGGGCGACGCGGACCCGGCGTGCGAGGTCGCGTGCCTCGGTCAGGAGCCGGCGTGGGTCACCGCCGGCAGGAACAGCATCCGGTGTCATGCCAATAGGTTTGCACAACAAACCCATTGGCGCCAGTGGCAACCGTGGCGTGCCTCAGCCGCGATGGCGGGCGATGTTGATCACGTTGCCGTCCGGTGCCCGGACGAAGAAGCGGCGTACCCCCCATGGCTCCGTGGTCAGCGGGTGCACGATCTCGTAGCCGAGTCGCTGAGCCTCCGCGTAGGCGCCGTCCACGTCGTCCACCTGCACGGAGAGGACCGGGTCCTCGGGCGCGGACGCGTCTTGGGTCACGAGCTGGACGTTCGCCCCGCTGTCCGGAGAGGTGTAGCGGGCGACCCACCCCAGGTTGAACTCCTCGGTGCTCAGCCCGAGGAAGTCGGCGTAGAAGCTCCTCGCCGCCGCGAGGTCAGGCACTCGAAGGTCGGCGATGACCCGGATGACGCGCACGTGATCCGCCTGCCCGCGGGATTGAAAGGAGGGAAGGGATGGCGTACGCACTCCCCGCCACTTCTAACGTATAGCGCAACCCGGGGCTTGCGGCAAGACCCGGGTCGTACCGCAGAATCGTCGGCTGGGCCGGAAATCGCCGGAAAATGGACGTCGCACCGGTGGCCCGCGACCTGGATCGGAGCTGATGCCGTGAACCCGCTGACGACCAGCGCGTTCGACCTTCCCGACCGCCTCGCCGCCAAGGCCGACCCGGCGCTGATCGCTGGCGACGAGAGGCACTTCGCGGCCGTGGCGGAGAGCCTTGAGCGGTCGGTCACCGAGCTGTCCGACCGCCTCGACGCCGAGCGCCGGGCCCCCGGTGGCATGGGCGAGCAGGCGATGAACCGCGACATGGAGATCCACCGGCTGACCGGTCGCCTGCGCACACTGCGTCGCTTCAGTGTGGACCTGTGCCTCGGGCACATGGTCAGAGCAGACGATCCAGCGCCCGTGTACGTCGGCCGCCTCGGCCTCACCGACCGCGCGGGTCGTCAGCTGCTGGTCGACTGGCGCTCGCCGGTCGCCGAGCCGTTCTTCGGAGCGACCCACGCCAACCCGATGGGTCTGGCGAGCCGCCGCAGGTACCGCTGGACCGGCGGCCGGATCAGCGACTACTGGGACGAGGTGTTCACCGCGGACGGGTTCGACGGGCACGCCGCGCTCGACGACCAGTCCGCCTTCATCGCCAGCCTGGGCACCAACCGGTCGCCGCGGATGCGGGACGTGCTCGGCACCATCCAGGCCGACCAGGACGCGATCGTCCGCGCGGGATCCCGCGGCGCTCTCGTCGTCGACGGCGGTCCGGGTACGGGCAAGACGGTCGTCGCACTGCACCGCTCCGCCTATCTCCTCTACTCGGACCCCCGCCTCGGGCACCGCCGTGGCGGCGTGCTGTTCGTCGGTCCGCACCAGCCCTACCTGTCCTACGTCGGGGACGTCCTGCCCAGCCTCGGCGAGGAGGACGTCCAGACGTGCACACTGCGGGACCTCGTCGACGAGGGAGCCGCGGCGGCAGCCGAGACCGACCCGGAGGTGGCCCGCCTCAAGTCGTCCGCCGACCTGGTGACGGCGATCGAGGCGGCGGTCAGGTTCTACGAGGAGCCGCCCGGCGCTCCGATGACGATCACGACCGAGTCGGCCGAGATTGAGCTGACCGCCGACGACTGGGCCGAGGCCTTCGCGGCGGTGGAGCCCGGCACCCCGCACAACGAGGCGCGCGACCAGGTCTGGGCGGAGCTGCTCTCGCTCCTGGTGGACAGGCACGACGGCGACGAACCGGCTGACCTGCGCCGCGGCTCACTGCTGCGGAACGGGGAGCTCCGTGCGGCCGTCAACCGCGCGTGGCCCCTGCTCGACGCGGCTGACCTCGTCGGAGACCTGTGGTCCGTACCGGCGTACCTGCGTAGGTGCGCGCCCTGGCTCAGCGCGGACGACGTCCGCCGGTTGCGGCGCGCCGACCCGCGCGCCTGGACGCTGTCCGACCTGCCGCTCCTGGACGCGGCACGGCGCCGGCTCGGCGACCCGGAGGCGTCCCGGCGCCGGCAACGGCATGCCGCCGCTGTCGCCGCCGAGCGCCAGCACCGGAACAGGGTCGTCGACGACCTGATCGAGGCCGCCGACGACGAGTACGGGGCCGGCCTGGTGACGATGCTGCGCGGAGCGGACTTCCACGACGTCCTGGTCGACGACGCTGCGCTCGCCAGCACCACCCCCGACCCGCTCGCCGGTCCGTTCGCGCACATCGTCGTGGACGAGGCTCAGGAACTGACCGACGCCGAGTGGCAGATGTTGTTGCTCCGCTGCCCGTCCCGCAGTTTCACCATCGTCGGGGACCGCGCCCAGGCCCGGCACGGGTTCACGGAGTCGTGGCGGGAACGGCTGGAGCGGGTCGGGTTCGACCGGATCCGTCTGACCGCCTTGGACATCAACTACCGGACGCCGACGGAGGTCATGGCGGAAGCCGAGCCCGTCATCCGGGCCGTGCTGCCGGACGCCAACGTGCCGACCTCCATCCGCAGCACCGGCGTCCCGGTCGTACACGGGGCTGTTGCGGAGCTGGACTCGACTCTCGACAGCTGGCTCGCCGCGCATGCCGAGGGAATCGCGTGCGTCATCTCCGCCGGCGCCGGCGCATTCCGTACGACGCCCCGCGTCCGGTCGCTGACCCCGGAGCTGTCCAAAGGGCTCGAGTTCGACCTGGTCGTCCTCGTCGAGCCGGAGGCGTTCGGCGGCGGCATCGAAGGAGCGGTCGACCGCTATGTCGCGATGACCCGGGCGACCCGACAACTCGTCATCCTTACCGGCAGAGGCAACGCAGAAGATCGAACGGGTACAGCTCGGTGTTCGGATGGAGGCGCGGCTCGTCAAGGTGCTGAAGGGGTTGGCGGAGTTCAACGACGAGACGCTCGGCGAGCTCCTTGAGAAGATCGTTCTGCACTCGTTCGAGCCCGTCCCCGGCGACGAAGGCGAGTCGAGCGCGAGCCCGCACAGCAAGGCCGCGCTCAAGGCCGTCGAGGACCTCAAGAATGTCTATGGGCTGGACTACGAGACGCACAGCGCGCGCGGCTTCCCGAAGCCGCCCGCGTCGGACTGAACGCCGGAGCGGGCGAGCCGGTCGAGGCTAGTCCCGCGCCCCGGCGCGGCCGGGATCGCGGAGCGGGGACCGGCTGCGGGCGGGCGGGCGGCGGGCAAGCAGGCATCCAGTCAGCGCGGCGGCGATGCCGGCCAGCCCGGCCGCCACGAAGCCGCCCGCGGGCACCGAGACGTCGATCGCCACGCCGACGAGCAGAGAACCGAGCGCGAAACCCGTGTTCTGCGCCGAGGATTGCAGACCGGTCGCCTCACCCCGCACGCTGGCCGGCGCCAGCCGGCTCACCGCGTCGGCCACCGTGGCAAGGGTCGGCGCGGTGAGAAGCCCGGCGCCGACAACGGCCACGCACAACCAGCGCCAGTCGTGGGCGAGTCCGGCGGGAATCGTCACGAGCCCGAGCAGGCCGAGCAGCAGCCACGAGGGCAGTGGTCGGGGCAGCGCACCATAGACCAGCCCGCCGGTGACGGACGCCACGCCGAACACGGATATGACCACGGCGGCCCAGGACACCTGACCTACTTCCGCAAGCGTGGCGACGATGGCCAGGTCGACGCCGCTGAGCAGTGTCGTGGTGCCGAACGCCATCGTCAGTACGCCGATCATGCCGGCGCCCAGCCACTCCCGGCGCGGCGGCCGTCCGGCGGCGCCGGCATCCGCCTCGCCATCGGCGCGCAGCGGCGGGTTGAGCAAGGCGATCCCCACTCCCCCGGCCACGATCGCGGCGCCGACCCCCCACACCACCACAACGGGGGACGTCTTCGCCGCACCCAGGATCACTACCGCCGGGCCCACGATGTACGACAGCTCGCCTTGCACCGATTCCAGCGCAAACGCGGCCCGGCGCTGTGCCGCCGTCGTCATCGCGGTGATCGCCTGCCTGGTCACCGGCTGAACCGGAACCATCAGCAGACCCGCCGCGAAGGCGGCGCCCAGCAGGATCGCGTAAGGCAGGATCGGCACGCTCAGCCAGAAGGCGACCTGCAGTACGACGGTTGCCAGCACCACGGGACGCAGGCCCCGCCGGTCGATCGTGCGGCCCAGCAGCGGCCCGCCAAGCGCCACCCCGGCGGTCAGAGCCCCGGCGACACCGCCCGCTGCCGCGTAACTCATGTCCAGGCCCAGTACGACATACATCGTCAGCGCCATCACGTCGGCCGTGATCGCGGTACGGCCGAGCAACGAGACGCCCAACAGCGATGCCATCCCTGGCACGGCGACGACCTGCCGGTATGCGGTCACGGGTCAGGACGCTAGATCGTCGTCAACGCCATAGGAAGTGAGGAAATACTTGGGCGTGACATAATGACAGCTTATGGCGAGGGATCTGGATACCGCGTTGCTGCGGTCGTTCGTCACCGCCGTGCGGGCAGGCAGCATCAGCCGCGCCGCGAACCTGCTCGGACATACCCAGCCTGCGCTCAGCCAGCAGTTGCGCAGGCTCGAAAACGCCGTCGGCCGTTCGCTGCTCTACCGATCGCCGACCGGCGTCCTACCGACCCGAGCGGGTGAGGAGCTCCTGCCGTACGCCGAACGCATTCTCTCGCTCTCCGCACAGGCACTCGCGGAAACCGGGCGCGTGCTCACCGGCAGTTGCGGCGTCGGCCTGCTCGAAGACCTCGCCGCGTCCCAGCTTCCGCAGGCCCTCGCCGACCTGGCCCGGCTGCACCCCGGCGCAACGCTCGAGGTGCTCACCTTCTCCAACGCCGCGATGCGGGAGGCCTACGACGCAGGCCGTGTCCAGCTCGTGCTCGACGAGGTGCCGTACCTTCCCGGACCGCCGCGCTGGACGGTACGCCGCCCGCTGGTTTGGGCGATCGGCCAGGGTGTGGACGTGGCCGCCGATCCGCTGCCGGTGGTGCTGTTCTCCAACCCGTGCTTCTGGCGTACGTCAGTGCTGGAAACGCTCGACCGTGCCGGCCGGCGCTGGCGCGTGGCGTTCGAGAGCAACAGCCTTGTCGGTGTGCTCGCCGCGGCACGGGCCGGGCTCGGCGTCGCGGCGCTCATGCCCGCGAACCTCGAACCGGTCATGGCCTGCCACGACCCGGGCGCCTTGCCCACCCTGCCGGACGTCGAGCTCGGTCTCGCCCGGCGCCCACGGACGGAGGGTGACCCGCTGATCGATGCCGTGGAGACCGCGCTACGACGCACGATCTGAGCTCGCGGCCTGGTCAGTGGTCCGCGTGCTGCTGCGCCGGCCACCCCGTCCGGGCGACGATCGCGTCGGCGACCTCCTCCGGAGTGCGGTTGTCGGTGTCGACCCGGACGGCACCGACCGCCGTGCGATCCAGCTCCGCGGCGTCCGCCACGGCGTGGTCCACCACGGTCGACAGGTGGGCGGCGGGCCGCCCGATCAGGGGATCGCCGGGCTGCGCCCAACTGGCGCCCTGCCCGCGCAGCACGATCCGGCGGGTCAGCTCCTCGCGGCCCGCGTGCAGGCGGCACACCGTGACGGTCGCGGCTGGCAGCGCCCGGGCGTAGGCGGCGATCGCCTCGTCGCTCTCGGCCGGGCCGACGATGGTGAGGGCTTGGGCCCCGGCCGCCCGGAAGGTTCGCCACATGGCCGCCAGGATTCGCGCGCGCATCTCGTGGTCGGGGCGGGCGCCCGCCGGTGCCGGCGGGTAGAAGCCAATCTGATCCAGGTCGACGAACGCGCCCGAAAGCTGCCTACCCAGCACGTACCTCAGGAAGAGGTTGAAGCCGGCGGCGGATTTCCCGACGCCGGTCGGGCCGCACAGCCACAGGATCGGCCCGTCGGGGTTTTCCGCCGGCGGCGCGGGTTCGGCCGGCTCGCCAGCGGCACCCGGCCCGAGCGGGTCCGCCCAGCCGGCGGTGCGCTCCCGCACGAGCTGCACGACCCGGTCCGGCGGCAGTCCGGTGGTGTCGACGCACAGGTCGCCGAAGTCGATGGCGTCCAGGGCTTCCGCCTCTGCCAGCGCGTCGGCGACCATCGCGTCGTCGCCCTGGCGGGCGGTGAGCCGCCGGGTGAGTTCGTCGGCGTCCGCGCGCAGCCGGCACGTGGTCAACGCGATGTCCGGGATCTTGTCGGCGTGCACGCCGCTGGCCGGGTCCACAATGCCGGACACGACGACGGCACGGGCACCGGCCGCCCGGTAACCGGCCACCACCGCCCCGAGGTTCTCCGCCGCCAGCCGGTAGCGCCCCGGATCCGACTCCCGCTCGGGAAAGCACATGCCCAACTGGTCGATGTCGACATAGCCGACGTCGGCGCCACCGCGCGCGAGTTCGGCGTAGATCTCCCAGGCCACCGTGGTCTTGCCCACCCCGGAGGGGCCGCACACCCACAGCACGGGCGTCCCGGTCCCACTCACCGGCGTAGTCCCGCGTTCGAGGTGGCCGGGCTGACGGCCGGCTCGGCCACCACGATCATCCGGTGGTGGTCCGACCGCAAAGGCTCACCGTCCTCGCCGTATCCGGCCACGGTGGTGAACCCGGAGTCGCGGACCCCCGTGCGTTCGACCTCCATTCGTCCGGTCAGCGGATCCGGGCGGTGCCGGTCGACGAGCATGTCGCCGTTCTCGTCGTTCATCGCCGCCGCGTCGAACAGGTCCGCCGTCACGGCGCCGACGGTATAGCGGGCCAAGGTCGTCCGGCAAGGCGATTCCGTGGTGCTGGGCGGCCGTCGGTCACAGCCAGCGGGCGCGGTGGAGGATCTCATCGGCGAGGTCGTCCGCCCGCTGGCCGTCCGTGTCGACGCGCAGGTCCCCCACCGCGGCGCGGTCCAGGGCTTCGGCCTCCGCCACCGCCCGCTCGGCCACGTGGCGCAGGTGTGCCGCCGACTGCCCGCGCAGCTCGTCGCCGGGCAGCCCCCAGGTCGAGGCGAGGCCCCTGCCGCGGCGCAGCACCCGCTCGGTGAGCCGCGCGGGGCCGGCATGGAGCCGGCACAGCGTGATGCGGGCGGCCGGCAACGCGTCGGTGTAGGTCCGCACGGCGTCCGGGTGGTCGACCGGGCCCACGACGACCAGGCGCCGGGCGCCGGTGGCGTGGTAGGTCCGCCAGATGGCCGCGAGGTTGCCGGCCTTGAGCCGGTGGCTGCCGGGGTCGCCCGCGGGGACCGGGCGATGGAAGCCGATCTGGTCGAGGTCGACGAACGCGGTGCGGAGCCCGGCCCGGCTGGCCCGCTCGTAGACCTGCCAGCCGACAGTGGACTTGCCGACCGCGGTCACGCCGCACACCCACAGGATCTCGCCGGGCGTCGCCGCGGGAGCGCCGGCCGGCTCCGCGAGGCCGCCGGCCCAGTCCACCGGGCGGGCGGGGCCGGGCCAGCCGCCCGTCCGCTCGCGGACCAGCCGGACGACGTCGGCGACGCCGCGTCCGGTGGTGTCGACACACGGGTCGGCCGCGTGGTTGCGGTCGAGGTCGTCCGCGTACCGCCGGGCGTCGTCGAGGTCGTCGCCCGGCCGGCCGCGCCCGGCCAGGCGCCGGCCCAGCTCGGCCGGCCCGGCGCGCAGCCGGCACGGGGTCAGCGCGGCGTGCGGGACCAGGTCCCCGTCGACCCCGCGGGCGACGTCCACGACGCCCGAGACGACGAGGCACCGGGCGCCGGCGGCGGCGAAGTTGGCCACCACCGCGTCGAGGTTGCGCGCCTTCATCCGGTGCCGACCCGGGTCGGACGCGGGCTCGGGCGCCCAAGTGTCCGAGGTGGGCGCCGCGTAGCAGATCCCCAACTGATCGATGTCGAGGTAGCCGGTCGGGGTGCCGGCCCGGTTGAGCTGACTGAACAGCTCCCACGCGGTGGTGGTCTTTCCGATGCCGGACGCTCCGTACAGCCACAGGACGGGGAGGCGGGCCATGGTGGCAATTGTGCGGGCGGCGGCCGGCCCGGTCGACCGGATATCGGACGCCGCCGGCAGGCCTTGGGCATGGCCGCCGGCAGGAGCACGCGGTCGATGATGTCCTCGCCGCTGTTGCGTTGTCGGCCGGCTCACGGTACGAGCGGCAGCTTGAAACCCTCGTGGGAGTTGACGAAGCCGAGCCGTTGGTAGAGGCGGTGCGCGTCGCCGCGCCGCTTGTCGGTGGTGAGCTGCACCAGGACGCACCCGCGCCGGCGGGCCTCGGCGATGCCCCAGGACAGCATCGCCGAGCCGATCCCGCGCCCGCGCAGCCGGACGTCGACGCGGACCGCCTCCAGCTGGGCCCGCAGGGCGCCGCGGCGGGCCAGGCCTGGGATGACGGTGAGCTGCATGGTGCCGACGACCGGCCCGGCGAGTTCCGTGACGACCACCAGCAGCTGCGCCGGGTCGGCGTCGATGGCCGTGAACGCGCGGCGGTACGGCCCCAGGTCGGGCCCGCCGTCCCGGTCGGCGCCCAACTGGTCGGCGGCCAGCAGGGCGACGATCGCCGGGACGTCGTCGGGGCCGGCGCGGCGCAACCCGTAGGTCGTACCGCCGACGATGAGATGTGTCCGGGTGGGCATCCGCCCAGCGTGCCACCGACCCGCTCAGGCCGGGGCCCGCAGGGCGGCGATCACCCACTCGAATGCGGGGGTCGCCGGCGGGAACGGCGGCCGCCCCTGCAGCGCGCCGAGCAGCTGCCAGTAGCGCTCGACGCGCCGGTCGGTGAAGGTCGCCAGTTGGTCGGCCAGCGCCGCCCGCCGGTCCGCCGGCGTGTCCGTCGGCAGGATCCGCGCCAGCACCTCCCGGCCCGCCGCCGAGTCCGGGTCGACACCGGCCGCGGCCGCCGGTCCGGCGTACGCCAGCACCGGTGCCGGGTCGATCGGCGGCGACGGCGCCGCCGCCGGCCCGGCTGTGGCCATCTGGCGTACGCGCGCCCGGAAACTGTTGTCGGCGACCAGCTCGCCCAGCTCGACCCACGCGTCGACCTGCTCGGCGGTCGGATCCGCGGGCAACTCGGCCGGCAGCTGCCGCATGGCGAGCCCGATGCCGGCGCCGGGCGCGGCGGGGTCCACCCCGGCGAAGGTTTCCGCGACGAAGTCGTCGATGATCTGCTGCCGCTCGCGGGCGGACAGCGTGGCCAGTCTGTGCATCAGTGTCATCTCCTCCGTGCTGCTGTTGCGGCGGGCGACCGACCGCAGGACCGCCCGGCGCACCGACAGGGCGCGGATCTCCGCGTCCAGCGCCCGGGCATGGGCCCGCGCGACGTCGCCCAGCGTGGCCTGCCGGTCAAGCACCCTGCGCACCGTCGCCAGGTCCAGCCCGAGCGCCCGTAGCGTCCGCACGAGGTCGAGGCGGGCCACGGCTTCGGCGTCGTACAGCCGGTAGCCGCCCGCCGACCGGCCGGTGGGTGGCACGACGCCGGCGTCGGACCAGAAGCGGATGGTGCGCACGGACATGCCGGTGCGGCGGGCGAGCGCTCCGATGCTGAACCGGTCGCCGCTGGGCTCGTTCACCCCGATAGCGTGCACTCTCCAGCGGCTGGAGACTCAAGCCGGGCACCGGCGCGGGTCCGCGGCGCGCGGGGCGCCCGGCACTAGACTTCGGCGACCATGGACGCCTCCAGCCCCACGGCCGCCCCGGGCGACGCGGACACCCGGCCGTGCGCCCACTGCGGTCGCCCGGTGCCGCAGCGCGCCTCCGCCGGCCGCCCGTTCCGCTACTGCCGCGACAACGACGGCGCCTGCCAGCGCGCCTCCCGCAACGTGCGGATGCGCCAGCGGGGCGCGCCGGGCCTGGCCGGCCACGTCGCCCGCGCCTGGGAGGTCGTGGACCGCCTCGACCAGGTGGTGGAAACCCTCGGCGAGGCGCTGCACGCGGAGCTGTCGCCGGCCGGCGTCGAGCCTCAGGTGGCTCAGGTGCGCGCCGAGGCGGCGGCGCAGATCGCCGGCGCGCAGGCGGAACGGGACGAGGCCCGCCGCGACGCCGAGGCGGCGCGCACGGCCCTGGCCACCGTCCGGTCGGCCGCCGAACACGCCTCGACCGCGCGCGACAAGGCCGTCCGGCAGGCCTACGTCTCTCGCGCCGAAGCGCAC
>DASQDS010000101.1:0-1935 GCA_035634075.1 Pilimelia sp.
CGGGCGGCGCGGCGGCCGAGTCCGCGGGCGGCCCGCCGGCCGGGGATCTCGTCGTCGCGGTGACCGGCAAGGTGCACCGGCCGGGCCTGGTCCGGCTGCCGCCCGGCGCCCGCGTGGCCGACGCCGTCGAGGCGGCCGGCGGCCTGCGGGCCGGTGCCGACGTCCAATTCCTCAACCTGGCCCGCAAGGTGAGCGACGGCGAGCTGATCGCGGTCGGCGTCACGCCGCCACCCGGGGTCGCCCTCCCGGGCGGTGCCGCCCCCGCCGCCAGGACCGCGGGCGGTCCACCGGGGAAGGTCAACCTGAACACGGCGACGCTGGCGGAGCTGGACGCGCTGCCCGGCGTGGGGCCGGTGCTGGCGCAGCGGATCCTCGACCACCGGGCCCGGGACGGCGCTTACCGGGCGGTCAGCGACCTGCGCGAGGTGGACGGCATCGGGGAGGCCCGGTTCGAGCAGCTGCGGGACCTGGTGACGGTGTGAACCCGCGCGGGCGGTGACACTTCCGGAGATTGCCCGTAACTTCGGATTCGGCACGGGCCGGTGACCGGCGGTCATGGGCTTGGGCCCGACCGCCTGCGGTATCACGCTGGACCCGTGGTCGTCGCCGCACGTTCGGCGGGCCGGTGATGCCGTCACCGACCAGCGCCAGCGACGCCAACGACATCGGGGACGGGGAAGTCGCCCGCCAGGTCGCCGCTGCCACCAAGGTCGGCCAGATCGCGCGCGAGCGGGGATCGTGCGCCGACCGGGCCGCGGCGCTGCTGGCGCCGTTGCGCCAGATCGTGCCGTTCCAGGCCGCCTGGCTCAGCGTCTTCGACGAGTCGGCCGAGCGGTACGAGCCCGTGGTCAACCATGGGTACGACCGCCGGCTCGCGGAACTGTTCCGCAGCAAGCTGACCGTGGAGCAGATCGACAGCCTCGGCCTCAATCGGCTCCGCCGCCCGCTCCGCGCGCACGACGTTCCCGGCGCGCTGGCCGATCGGCCGGTGTGGGCGCAGTACCTCCTGCCCGCCGGCTTCCGGGAGGGCCTCACCATCGGGCTGTTCAGCCCCGACGGCCGGCACATCGGCATGCTGACGCTCAACACCGACGACGCCGCCCACCCAACGCGGTCCGCGCGGGACCTGATCGCCGGGTTGGGGGCGACGATCGCGGCGGTCATCGATCCGATGCGGACCCTCTCCGCCACCGCGGCGATGGTCAGCACGGCGGTCGCCGGCGTCGCGCTCTGCCGGTCGGGTGCGACACTCGGACTGCCCGGCCTACCCGGGCACCGGCTTCTGACACCCGGCTCCGCCGCGCTCGCCGTGGCCGCCGCGCTGGTGCGGCCGCCGACCCGATACGCGCGATTCATCCACCAGTACGACGTGGAGGAGCAGGTCCAGATCACCTCCATAGCGGTGCCACCGCAGCCGTTCGCCGACATCGCCGCGTTGGTGTTGATCTCCCCTCCGCCCGATCTCCACGGGCTCACCCACCGCGAGTTGGAGATCCTGGGGTTCCTGGTGGACGGGTGCTCCAGTCAGCACATCGCCACCGCCCTCGGGATAACGGTCCGCACCGTGGCTGCGCACATCGAGCATGTCCTGCTGAAACTGGGCGCGCGGACCCGGACAGCGGCGGCGGTCCGCGCGCTGCGCGAGGGCACGTACGTGCCGCAAGTGCCGCCGCGCCGGCCGTGATAGCACATCGCCGGCGGAGCCGGCCAGTTGTCCACAGGGGACCGGTTGTCCACAGGCGAACGCCCGAACCGCGGCGCGGTTGCGGCCCCGCGCCCTAGCCTCGCCCCGTGCCCGAGACGACCACCGAAGACGAGCCCCGCCGGCCGGACCTCCGGCTGGCCGGGGTGGCGCTGGGGGCGTGGCTGGCGGCGCTGTTCGCTCTCTACGCGGGCGCGCCGGCCGCCACCGCGCTGGTCGTCGTGGCGGCGGTC
>DASQDS010000102.1:0-3178 GCA_035634075.1 Pilimelia sp.
GGCGGCCGGCCCTCAGCAGGCGGCCGTCCCCGCGCACAGCCGGTCCGCCACGGCGGCCGCCACCCGGTCGGCCTCCGCCGGATCGCCGCCGCCGGGCAGGCTCACCTCGGCCACCAGGTCACCCTGCCGGACGACCACCCACGCGCCGCCCCCGCCTTCGGTCGTGAACCGGACGTGCAGCGACTCGTCGCCGTGCCCGGTGTCCGTCACGACGATGGTGTCCGTGGGGCGGTGCGGCTCGCAGGCCGGCGGCCAGGTGCGCAGGTACCGCAGGTATGCGCGGGCGTTCGCGGTCGAGTACCGTTCGACGACCTGCACGCTGCTGATCTGGCCCTTCGCGAAGTGCTGCCGCCGGGAGGCGAGCGACGCGGGGCCGCCGGTTGGCTGCGTCTTACAGGACGTCGCTACGGCGGCCAGCCGGCCGTCGCCGGCGAACTCGGGTACCACGGCGCGGAAGCCGGCGCCCAGGTCCGCCGGCCGCAGCATCGCCGCGGCCGGGATGTCGCGGCCGGTCCGCTCCGCCGGCCGGCCCGTCGGTGAGCCATTTGTCGTCGGTGAGCCGCCCCTCGTGGGCGTACCGGCGCGCGGAGTCGGCGACGGGGGCGGGGTCGGAATGGCCTCCTCGCTCGGCTCCGCCGTCGCGGGCGTGGCCGACGGCGTGGCCGCCGGCGGTGTGGGCATCCCCTGGCGGTCCTCGGCGGCGAGAACCCCACCGGCGACGCCCAGCACCAGCATGGCGGTCGCGGCCGTGGTGGCCATGAGCTGCCGGCGCCGGCGCTGCCGGCCCCGGCGGACGACGTCGGCCGGGCTGGCCCAGTTCAGGCCCTCGGTCTCCCGCAGGAGGCCGGTGAACAGTGGATCAGGCATGGCTGACCTCCTCCTGCAACGGCGAACCGAGGATCGCGGCGAGCGCGCGCCGGCCTCGGGCGAGTCGGGTCTTGACCGTGTTCACGGACGTCTGGGTCTGGGTGGCGACCTCGGCGACCGGCAGGTCGACGAGGTGGTGCAGGACGATGGCCATCCGCTGGTCCGCCGGCAGTTGGCGCAGCGCCGCTACGAGCGCGACCACGTCCTCCGACGGCGGCCGGGCGGCTTCCGGCGGGCCGTGCCGGCGGTAGGCGCGAATGCCGTTGCGAACCTTGCGGAACCGGTTGAGGACCAACCGGTGGCCCACCGTGCGGACCCACGCCTCGGGATCGTCGTACGACGCCAGCGTGTCCCAGCGCAGCCAGGCCCGGGAGTACGCCTCCTGAGCGGCGTCCTGGGCGTCGGCCATGTTGCCCGACAGCGCGTACAGGACGGTGACGACCCGGTGTCTCGTCATCTCGTAGAACTGTTCGAAGCTTTCCCCTGCGGCCATGCGTGCCCCCTCCAGGCTCTCGGGCTATACACCCGCCCGGCCGCCTGGCGGTTCCCGTCCCGCCGGCAACGGCACTAGCTCACGTAGCGCCGGGCCGCCGACGCCGACTGGGGGGCCTCCAGCGCCGCGAAGCGCGCCTCCACCCGGGGCGGGAGCGGGCGGCGCTCGGCCAGCACCCAGCCCAGCCCGCGCAGCGCGTCCAGCGCCCCGAGGACGGACACCCGGTCGCGCGGCACGGTCCGGGCCAGGTGCAGCGTGCGCCGCAGGGCCGGGCGGACGGGGCGGCGCAGCCAGGTGAACCACAGCGTGTTGCGGATGCCGTGCCGGCGGCGCAGGTGCGCGTCGCGCTGCACCGACGGGTGGTGGTGCACGGTCAGGTCGGCCAGGTAGCAGAGTTCCCACCCGGCGGTTGCCAGGTCACTCGCGAGCAGCTCCTCCTCGCCGCCCAGCCACAGCCGGGGGCTGAATCCGCCGCAGCCGAGAAACGCCGAGCGGCGCACCACCGACGCGCCGGCCAGGAAGCTGCCCAGCGCCGGCCCGGGCAGCCAGTCGGGGCCGGCCACCGGGGAGTCGCGCAGCTCGGGGACGATCGGGTCCTCCACGCCACTGGGCTCGACCACGATCCGGGCGGTGAGCACGCCGAGGCCCGGGTAGGTGTCGAACACGTCGGCGGCCCGGGTCAACGCCCCGGGTTCCCACCACGTGTCGTCGTCGCAGAACGCGACGTACGGGGTGGTCAGGCGG
Source organism: Pilimelia sp. (assembly GCA_035634075.1). Lineage (GTDB taxonomy): Bacteria > Actinomycetota > Actinomycetes > Mycobacteriales > Micromonosporaceae > DASQDS01. The sequence continues at coordinate 2,105 of DASQDS010000102.1, forward strand.
TTGACGCCGACGTTGCGGCCGACCGCGCCCAGGTTGGTGTCCAGGGCGACGACGTCCACCTGCGGGAACCGCGCGCGGACAGCATCGGCGGTCCCATCGGTGGAGGCGTTGTCCACCACCACGACGCGCGGCCGCTCCGGCAGCGCGACGAGGCGTCCCACGGACCGGAGCGCCTCGTCCCGGCGCTCATAGGTGATCATGACGACGCCGACCCGGGGATCACATTTCACCTGGGCGATCTACCCCGACGGCGCGCGGCAAACCAGGAGATCACCCACACCGGCGTACGACCGGCGCGGTTCACCCCGTCGGGGTGGCCACGTCCGTCCTGATCGAACTGACGCCCGACCCGGCGCCGTTGAGTACGAGGGCTCATCCGCCCGCCGCCAGCGGTGCGCAGACTGGCGGGCGTGGATGACGGGGACACGCGGACCGCCGGCACGCCGGGGTCGACGATCGACGGGCCGGCCGGGGCACCGGGCCGGCCGGACCCGTGGCGGCTCGCCGCCGCCGCCACCGGGCTGGCGGTGCTGGTGAACGCCGCGGCGCCGTGGCGGAGCCAGCACAGCCCGATCATCTACGGTGCGACCGGTGGTGGCCTCGGCGCGGAGGGCCTGCCGCTGGGGCTGGTCCCGGTCGCCGCGGTGGTCATCGGGCTGCTCGCGGTCCGCTGGTGGCCGGTGCTGCTGCTGGCCGGGGCCGCGTTGACGGTGCCGCAGGCGCTCGTCCCGCTGGTGCCCTCGCTCGCCGAGCGGCCGTCGCTGACGTACTACATCGTGCTTGCCGGCGTGCCGCTGGTGCTCATCGCCGTACTGGCCGCCGCCCAGGAGTGCCTCGACGCCGGGGCGGTCGGCACCGGGGCGGCGCTCGCCGGCGCGACGGTCGGCGCGGGCATGATCGGGACGGCCGTCGTCGGCGCCGGCTGGCTGCGGATCACCGGGACGCCGGCGTGGCTACCGCTGGCCCTGGCGCTGCTGGCAGTCGCCGGCGGCGCACTGGCCGTGCGGCGCACCTGGCCCGCGTGGCCGCCGTGGCGGGACCGCCCCGGCGCGGGCGGGGCGGGTCGGTGGCGGT
>DASQDS010000103.1:0-1576 GCA_035634075.1 Pilimelia sp.
CTCCTGACGAAGGTCCCCCTGCAGGGTCCCGTAGGCCCCGTCCAGAGGCTCGCCGCGAGCTCGCGAGCGGTGAGGAGGACGGGGTCCTTCTCCGAGCGGTGGGGGGCAAGGGGGTCCTCATAGGATCGCGGGCGTGCCCGACCCCTCCGTGCCCGCCGCCCCCGAGGAGGAGGTGCCGGTGCGGCTGACCTCCCCGGAGGACGCCGTCCCCGCCTACGCCCTGCCCGGTGACGCGGGCGCCGACCTGGCGATCGCCGAGGACCTGGAGCTCGCGCCGTTCCAGCGGGCGCTGGTCGGCACCGGCGTCGCGGTGGCCATCCCGGAGGGCTACGCCGGCTTCGTGCACCCGCGTTCGGGCCTGGCCCACCGCGTGGGACTGTCCATGGTCAACGCGCCGGGCACCATCGACGCCGGCTACCGCGGGGAGATCAAGGTCAACCTGGTCAATCTCGACCCCACGACGCCGCTGATGCTGCGCCGCGGCGACCGCGTGGCGCAGCTGGTGGTGCAGCCGGTCGCGCGCGCCCGGTTCGTGCCGGTCGAGCAGCTGCCGGGCAGCGTGCGCGGCGCCGGGGGGCACGGCTCGACCGGTGGGCACCCGAGCGTCCAGGCGAAGGGAACCGAGTGACATGCCGTTCGGACGGCGACGCAACCGGATCGACCGCAGCCTGCGGGAGCGCGGCGTCCCGCCGGAGCCGCAGCACAAGGTGCGCGAGGTCGAGGAGACCACCGGGCCGTGGGACTCCGCCGACGCCCCCGACGACGGCATCGCGCGCGTCGACCTGGGCTCCCTGCGGCTGCCCGCGGTGCCGGGCACGGAGCTGCGGGTCGACGTGAACGCCCAGCAGAAGGTCGTCGGCGCCACGCTGCGCTACGGCGACTCGCTGCTGCAGGTGGCGGTGTTCGCCGCCCCCCGCGCCGGCGGCATCTGGGACGACGTCCGCGCCGACCTCGCCCGCAGCGCCTCCGGCCAGGGCGGCTCGCTGAAGGAGGTCGAGGGGCCCTTCGGTCCGGAGCTGGCCGGCTTCGTGCGGGCCACCCCGCCGGCGCAGCCCGGGCAGCCGGCCCCCGCCCCGGTGCGCCGCGCGGCCCGCTTCGTCGGCGTCGACGGCCCGCGCTGGTTCCTGCGCGGCATGATCAGCGGCCCCGCGGCGGAGAGCCCGGAGGCCGCCGCAGCGCTGGAGCAGGCGTTCCGGCAGATCGTCGTCGTCCGCGGGACCGCGCCGATGCCGGTCCGCGAGCAGCTGCCACTGGCCCTCCCGCCACAGGCCGCCGCGCAGCTCGCCCAGCAGGGCCTCCGCCGGCCGGGCAGCCCGCCGCCGGCCGGCCCGGCGCCCGGCGCGTGAGGTCCGTCCGCACCGCCTACGGGGCGCACCCCGACCAGTTCGTCGAGCTGACCCTGCCGCCCGGCGCCGGCCCGGTGCCCGTCGTGGTCGTGCTGCACGGCGGGTTCTGGCGGGCCGCCCACGGCGTCGAGCTGGCTCGGCCGCTGGCCGCGGACCTCGCCGCCGCCGGCTTCGCCGCCGTGGCGGACGAGTACCGCCCGGACGGGGCCGGGGGCGGCTGGCCGGCCACC
>DASQDS010000104.1:0-1699 GCA_035634075.1 Pilimelia sp.
GCCGATCAGGTAGCACGCGAGGTCGCCGGTCAGCACGCCCAGCGCCGCGGCGGCGATGGTGGCCCGCAGGTCCAGCACGCCGTAGGCGGTGAGCGCCCCGGCGGTGATCATGACCGCCTGGACGGGCACGACCGGCAGGAACGCGTCCACGGTCAGCAGCGCCCAGAGCGCGAGGTACGCCATGAGCGGCGACGCCAGGTGCGTCAAGAGGTCCGGCAAGGGCGCTCACCTCACCTTCGGCCCGGGTGGCAGCGCCGAGGCCGATTCTGCCTCAGCCCGGCGCACAGGGGAGCATGACGCGCGTTACAAACTCATGTCGTGCCTGGTCCGGGCACACTGTCGGCACGTTCGGCCAGGCCGGACCGCCGCCTGGGGTGGCTGCGTCACCTTTCGCCCGCGCCGGGGTGGACCGTCCCGCCGAGGCGGGTTGCCCGGGGCGAAAATTGCTTGGCCTGGGCCGACGCGGGCCGTACGGTCGCGGTATGGCAGCGCGTGTGTGGACGACGACGCCGGGTTTCCCCCGGCGTGCCGTAGCGATGCGCTGACCGCAGACATCCGACCGGCCCGGGGCGACACCGCCCCGGGCCGGTCGCGTCCGCGCCCGGGGGTGCGCCCAGCGGCCCGTACCCACCGGGAGTGCGCCATGATCGACCACCGTGAACTGGGCCGTGAGCTCGAACTGTTCTGTTCCGACCCGCTGGCGGGTGCAGGCCTGCCGATGTGGCTACCGGCCGGGGCCGCCGCCCGGCACGCCGTCGAGGAGTACGTCCGCGAGCGGGAACGCCGGGCCGGCTACCAGCACGTCTACTCGCCGCCGCTGGGCAAGCAGCGGCTGTACGAGCTGTCCGGGCACCTGTCCCACTTCGCCGACGACATGTTCCCGCCGATGCGCGTGTCGGCCGGCGACGACCCGTTCGTGCTGCGTCCGGCTCTCTGCCCGCACCACGCGCTGATCTTCCGGGCCCGTGGGCGCTCCTACCGGGAGCTGCCGCTGCGGCTGGCCGAGATCGGCGGGATGTACCGGGCGGAGCGCTCCGGCGTGCTCGGCGGCCTGAGCCGGGTCCGGGCCATCTCGCTCAACGACGCGCACAACTTCTGCGCGCTGGACGGCGTGGCCGCCGAGGCCAGCGCGGTGCTGGCGCTCATCGACGAGGTGCATGCGGCGCTCGGGGTCCGGCCGGCCGGCTACCGCCTGTCGCTGCGCGGCGACGGCGGCAAGTACGCCGGCGACCCGGCGGACTGGGCGCGGGCCGAGGCGATGCTGCGGGACGCCCTGGGCGGCCGGGCGTACGTGGACGCGCCCGGCGAGGCGGCGTTCTACGGGCCGAAGATCGACATCCAGGTCCGGGACGCCGGCGACCGCGAGATGACCCTGTCCACCGTGCAGGTGGATTTCCAGCAGCCGGCCTCGTTCGGCCTGTCCTACGCCGCCCCGGACGGGGGCGCCCGCCGCCCGGTGATGGTGCACCGCAGCCTCGTGGGCAGCATGGAGCGGCTCTTCGCGTACCTGATCGAGGTGCACGCCGGCGCCTTCCCGGTGTGGTACGCGCCGGTGCAGCTGGACGTGCTGCCGGTCGGGGACGACCAGGGGGCGGCGGCCCGGCGCTTCGCCGACGAGGCGGTCGCGGCGGGGCTGCGGGCCCGGGTCCGCGCCGACGGGTCGTTGGGCGCCCGGGTGCGCCAGGCGGCGCGGGCCCGG
>DASQDS010000105.1:0-7557 GCA_035634075.1 Pilimelia sp.
CCCGGCAACAAAATGTTGCCAAAGGAATCCATCAACACACAAAAGTATGCCGACGGGGTTCAATCAAACTTGGCACTGGCTTACAAAGCACCCTGTTGAGTTCTCAAAGAACAACCACACACCCCACAACAACCCCAACCGAGGCCACCGCAGGAGGCAACTCCCAAAACCTACCCGACCCGAAACATCCCGTCAAGCCCTACCTGCGAGCTTGCAACCGCAACGTCCCGATTCGGTGCCCACGCCGACGGTCCCCTCAGGGGGACGGTCGATGTAGGAGCCTTCGCAGACCGGCCGGCAACCCCCGCGCCCCGGAACTTCAGGGACCCTCAGGAGCACATCCGCCCGGCGCCTGCCGGCTTGGCTACTTTACCCGGTTGGTCTCGCCTCCGCAAATCCGGCCTTTGGGGCCCGGCTGCTGGCACCACCCGATCCAGTCCCGTCCGGCGCTGCACGCCTGGGGCCTGGCCCGCACCTGCGATTCGGCCGATTTGTCCGTACCGCGGTGCCAGGGGAAAAGGTACGCCCGCCCGACCCCCTTCGTCAAATCGGTTCGCGACGCCCCACATCACACGCCGAAACCGCCCGCCGGCAGGCCGCCCGGCTGTCGCCGCGCGTGGCCGTGGGCTCGAACCTGGACACGGCCGTTCCGAGCAACCGGGACGCCCGGAGCTGGCGGGCGGTGCTCCGGTGCGGACCACGACTCGCCACGATGGAGATGCGACGCCGCCGGAGCGCCGAGGCCGCTGACCGGTCGGAGCCGTTTCGCCCGATGATGGCGCTGCGCCCGGCGGGTCGGGGCGGCTCCGTGACGCGGGCGTGCCCCGATAGTGGCACAGTGGGCGGATGGCCGGGCCACCGCGCATCGCCGCCGACGTACTCACCAGCATGCTGGTGCCGTTCTGGCAGCTGGTCATCGGCGCCTGCGTGCTGGTGGTCGTGCTGCTGTCGGTCGTCCGCCTGGCCCGGCGGGGCCCGTCGCGGATGACGTCCGCGATGGTGGTCGTCGGCGGCGCCGTGGTGCTGCTGACCACCATCGGCATCCTGCTTCAGGGACGATAGGCCCCGCGCCGAGGAGCCGGCGGGGCGCCGGTAGGCCGGCGCGCGGATTCACAGCCGGCGGTTGGCCAGGCTGGGCAACTCGAGCCGGACGCGTTCCAGCCGGTCGAGATCCAGGTCGGCGACGGTGACCCCGACGGCGTCCGGCGCCTGGGCGAGCACCGTGCCCCACGGGTCGATCACCATGCTGCGCCCGAAACAGGACCTCCCCGGCTCGTGGTCGCCTACCTGCGCCGCCGCCACCACGTAGCACTGGTTCTCGATGGCGCGCGCCCGCAGCAGGACCTCCCAGTGGTCCCGACCGGTGTGCAGCATGAACGCGGCCGGCACGACCAGCACCCGGGCGCCGTCGACCGCGAGCCGGCGGTAGAGCTCGGGGAAGCGCAGGTCGTAGCAGATGGACAGGCCGATGGGTACGCCGTTCACCATTGCGACGACCGGTTCCGCGCCGGGGGCGACCGTCGCGGACTCCCGGTACGAGACCCGGCCCGGTATCTCCACGTCGTACAGATGAATCTTGCGGTAGGTCGCGGCCAGCGCGCCGTCCCGGTCGAAGACCAGCGAGGTGTTGTACGTCCGGCCGTCGTCGGGCCCCGCCTCGCGGAAGGAGCCGGCCAGCACCCACATCCCCAGGTCCCGCGCGGCGGCGGCGAAGAACTCCGCGAACTCACCGTCGACCGGCTCCGGCTTCGGCACCCCGCCGGCGCGCCCGAGGTAGTCGACGTACTCGGGAAGGACCGCGAAGTCGGCGCCGCCGGCTGCGGCACGCTCCAGCAGATCCCGTGCGACACGCAGGTTGTCAGACCGATCGTCACGGGTGTTGACCTGGCAGACCGCTACGCGCATGCGTCGCAGCGTAACGTCAGGCGGTCGTCAGGACGAGGGCGACGACGGCCAGGCCGAGGCCCGCCAGCTGGAGGATCCGCAACCGCTCGCGGTCGACCGCGAGGGCGAGCAGGACGGTGCTGACCGGGTACAGCGACGCGATGGGGGCCACCACGCTGAGGTGGCCGCGGGCCGCCGCGGCGACGTACAACGCGTTCGCGGCGAGGTCCAGCGCGCCGCCCACCGCGACGACGGGCAGGGCGCCGGCGGGGAGGCGGTACGGCGTGCGCCGCCGCCACAGGACGAAGGCGCCCACGGCGAGCGAGGTCAACCGCGCGCCCGCGAGGGACCACATGCCGGCGCCGGTGGAGGACTGCCCGATCAGGGCGGTGAACGCGCCGAACAGGGCGCCGGCGAGCAGGGCCAGGCCGATGAGCGCCGGGGTGACCCGGCCGCCCCGCTCCCCCGGCGCGGCGCTCACCAGCGCGATCGCGAGGATCGCGCAGCCCACGCCGACAAGCGGCACGACCCCGGGCGACCGGTCCACGAGGAGGCCGACTCCCAGCGGCACCAGGGCGGCGGTCACCGCGGTGACGGGAGCGACCGCTACCATCGCGCCCGCGGCGAGGGCCCGGTAGAGCAGCGCGATGCCGGCGAAGCCGGCGACGCCGGCGACCCCGCCCCAGGCCAGATCCGTCGCCGTCGGCACGCCGGGGACGAGGAGCAGACAGAGGGCGAGGACGGGAAGTCCCCAGAGCTGGGAAACCACGGTGACGGCAACGGCGTCCGCCCGCTGGCTCGCCTTGCCGCCGCAGAAATCCGCGGCGCCCCAGAGGGCGGCGCAGGCGGCGGCGAGGACGATGGGGGTCACGGGCCCGCTCGTACGGCGGCGTGGTGGCTAGCGGGCCGACCCCTCGCCAGCCGACGGGCCGACGAGGGGTTCGGAACCGACCGGCGGTCCCGGCTGACCGGGACCGTCAGGCGGACTTCTCCTCGCGCTCCCGACGGCCGCGCCGCCCGCCGAACTCGCGGGGCACGATCGTCGGATAGACGTTCTCCAGGACGACTTCGCGGGTGATCAACACGCGCGCCGCGTCCGGGTTGCTCGGCACCTCGTACATGACGCTGAGCAGGACTTCCTCCATGATCGCGCGCAGCCCGCGCGCGCCGGTGCCCCGCAGCATGGCCTGGTCGGCGATGGCCTCCAGGGCGCCCTGCTCGAACTCCAACTCCACGCCGTCCAGCTCGAAGAGCCGCTGGTACTGGCGGACGAGGGCGTTGCGCGGCTCGGTGAGGATGCGCACGAGCGCCTCCCGGTCGAGGCTGCGCACGCTGGTGATCACGGGAAGCCGGCCGATGAACTCGGGGATCAGCCCGAACTTCAGCATGTCCTCCGGCATCACCTGGGCGAAGATGTCGTCGGTCGAGCGCTCCGACACCGCGCGCAGGTGGGCGCCGAAGCCGACCCCGCCCTTGCCGACCCGCGACTCGATGATCCGATCAAGCCCCGCGAACGCCCCGCCGCAGATGAACAGCACGTTGGTGGTGTCGATCTGGATGAACTCCTGGTGGGGGTGCTTGCGGCCGCCCTGCGGCGGCACGTTGGCGACCGTGCCCTCAAGGATCTTGAGCAGCGCCTGCTGCACGCCCTCGCCGGAGACGTCGCGCGTGATCGACGGATTCTCCGACTTGCGGGCGATCTTGTCGACCTCGTCGATGTAGATGATGCCGGTCTCGGCGCGCTTGATGTCGTAGTCGGCGGCCTGGATCAGCTTGAGCAGGATGTTCTCCACGTCCTCGCCGACGTAGCCGGCCTCGGTCAGCGCGGTGGCGTCCGCGATCGCGAAGGGGACGTTGAGCATCCGGGCGAGCGTCTGCGCCAGGTGGGTCTTGCCGCAGCCGGTGGGGCCGATGAGCAGGATGTTGGACTTCGCCAGCTCGACGGCGTCCGTGCCGGTCCCGGGCGCGCCGGAGGCGTCGGCCTGGATCCGCTTGTAGTGGTTGTACACGGCGACCGCGAGGGCCTTCTTCGCCCCGTCCTGACCCACCACGTACGAGTCGAGGAACTGGCAGATCTCCATCGGCTTGGGGAGCTCTTCCCACTTGACCTCGCCGGTCTCGGCGAGCTCCTCCTCGATGATCTCGTTGCAGAGGTCGATGCACTCGTCGCAGATGTACACCCCTGGCCCTGCGATGAGCTTTTTGACCTGCTTCTGCGATTTGCCGCAGAAGGAGCATTTGAGTAGGTCGCCGCCGTCGCCGATCCGTGCCACCTACGGTCTCCCTGCGCTCAGCGGCCACGCCGACATCGACGTCAGCCGCAGGACGGAAATCTCTCTCGTCGTCTCTTATCGCCACCGGACTGCCTCATCGGAGACGATGCAGCCTCGACGTTACCCGCTCGGGTGGGTTTATCCGACCCCCAAAAGGGGCGTGTCAGGGGCCGGCAACCGCGTCCGCGGGCGGCCGGCCCCTGACGACGTGTCGCGGTCAGCTCGCCCCGGAGGCCACGAGGCCCTTCTTGCGGCTGGCCAGGACCGTGTCGACCAGGCCGTACTCCTTGGCCTCGTCGGCCGTCATAATCTTGTCCCGGTCAATGTCCTTACGGACCTTTTCGACCGCCTGGCCCGAGTGCCGGGCCAGCATGTCCTCCAGCAGCGTGCGCATGCGCAGTATTTCGCGCGCCTGGATCTCGATGTCCGAGCCCTGGCCGTAGCCGCCCTCGGTCGCCGGCTGGTGGATGATGATCCGCGAGTGCGGCAGCGCCATCCGCTTGCCGGGGGTGCCGGCGGCCAGCAGCACCGCCGCGGCGGACGCGGCCTGGCCCAGGCACACCGTCTGGATGTCCGGCCGGACGTACTGCATGGTGTCGTAGATCGCCGTCATCGCGGTGAACGAGCCACCCGGCGAGTTGATGTACATGATGATGTCCCGGTCCGGATCCGTGCCCTCGAGCGTCAGCAGCTGCGCCATCACGTCGTTGGCCGACGCGTCGTCCACCTGGACGCCGAGGAAGATGATCCGGTCCTCGAACATCTTGTTGTACGGGTTGGACTCCTTCACCCCGTACGACGTGCGCTCGATGAACGACGGGATGATGTACCGGTTGTGCACCGGCGCGAACCCCTGCGGCAGGGTCAGGTCAGTCATGGTGGCCTTCCTCAGCTGCTCATGGTGCCGGCGCCCTCCGGGACCTGGGCGGCCCCGGTGATCACCTTGTCGATGAAGCCGTAGTCCTTGGCCTCCTGGGCCGTGAACCAACGGTCCCGGTCCGAGTCGGCCTCGATCTGCGGCTGCTCCTGACCGGTGTGGAAGGCCACCCGCTCCTGGAACATGCGCTTGGTGTAAAGCATCTGCTCCGCCTGGATGGCGATGTCCGACGCGGTCCCGCCCATGCCGCCGGACGGCTGGTGCATCATGATGCGGGCGTGCGGCAGCGCGTACCGCTTGCCCTTCGTCCCGGCGCAGAGCAGCAGCTGGCCCATTGACGCGGCCATGCCCATCGCCACGGTCGACACGTCGTTGTCGATGTACTGCATCGTGTCGTAGATCGCCATGCCCGAGTACACCGAGCCGCCCGGCGAGTTGATCCACAGGTAGATGTCGCGGTGCTCGTCCTCCGCCGCGAGCAGCAGCAGCTGCGCGCAGATGCGGTTGGCCACCTGGTCGTTGACCTCGCTGCCGAGGAAGATGATCCGCTCCCGCAGCAGGCGGTTGTAGACCGAGTCGTCGAGGTTGCCGCTGAGGGAGTCGCCGCCTCTGGCGAGCGGAGTCGCTGGAATGTGCAGATCAGTCATGGCAGCCCTTCGCAGCTTGACCGTGCCGGCCGAGGTTCCTGGAAGCCGGCGGAACGTCCGTCGTACGACCGACCCTAACCCGGGTGACGAGCCCCAGCGCCCGCCCTCGGGCCCTGTTCGCTCAAAGCGCAGGGGGCCGCTCAGTGCTGGTGATCGTGCTCCTCTTCGCCGCGCAGCGCGTCGAGGTCGATCGGGTTGCCGGCCGCGTCCCGGATCGTGATCCGCTCCATCACCAGCGACAGCGCCTTGCCCCGGCGCACGTCGCCGAAGACGGCCGCCGCGCCGCCGGACCGGACCAGCTGGTCGTAGTACTGCTGCGGGGGCACCCCGGCGCGCTGCGCCCGGTGAACGATCTCGTGCCCGAACTCGTCGTCGCTGACCTGGACGTTCTCCGCGTCGGCGAGGGAGTCCAGCAGGAGCTGGATCCGGACGCCCTCCGTGGCGGCCTCGGCCAGCTCGGCGTCGATCTGCTCCTCGGTCTTGTCCTCGGCGCCGAGGTAATCCGCCAGCGAGGCGCCCATCCGCTCGAGCTGATCGATCATGGCCTGCTTGCGGTGCTCGACCTCCTCGCGCACGACACCCTCCGGCGCCGGCACGTCGGCGGCCGCGATGATCTGCTGCAGCGCCTTGTCGCGGGCGGCGTAGATCTGCTCCACCCGCTTGGCCTTGGTCAGCCGCTCGCGGAGGTCGCCGCGCAGCTCTTCCAGCGTGTCGAACTCGCTCGCGAGCTGGGCGAAGTCGTCGTCGAGCGGGGGCAGCTGCTTGTCCTTCACCCCGCGCACGGTGACCGCCACGTCGGCGTCCCGCCCCGCGAAGTCGCCGCCCACGAGCTGCGTCACGAACGTGGTCGACTCCCCCGCCGACTTGCCGACCAGCGCGTCGTCCAGGCCCGGGAGGAGCTGCTGGCCGCCGACCTCGTGGGAGATGTTCGTGGCGCTGCCGCCGGGCACTTCCGCACCGTCGACGGTCGCCGCCAGGTCGATCTGCACGTAGTCACCGTGCTCGGCGGGCCGCTCGACGGTCTTCAGCGTGGCGAACCGCTCCCGCAGCCCGCTCACCTGCTCGTCGATCTGCTCCTCGGCCACCTGCAGCTCGTCGACCGTGACCTCGATCGACGCCAGATCCGGGATGTTGAGCTCCGGCCGGACGTCGACCTCAGCGGTGAAGCGCAGCGGCTCGCCGTCGGCGAACTCGGTGATCTCCACCTCGGGCCGGCCGAGGGTCTTGACCTCGTGCTCCCGCACCGCCGCCAGCAGCTGCTCCGGGATGGCCTCCTGGACGGCCTCGTTGAGCACCGCACCCCGGCCGACCCGCTGGTCGATCACGGCGGCGGGGATCTTGCCGCGCCGGAAGCCCGGCACCGTCACCTGCTGACCGATCTCCCGGTACGCCTTACGCAGGCTCGGCTCGAGCTCGGCGAACGGCACCTCGACGGCGAGCCGCACGCGCGTGGCGCTCAGGGTCTCGACGGTGCTCTTCACAGGCGTACTCCTTGCTGCTTATTTAGGGTGTTGTGGGGCGCGTCGGAGCCCGACCGAGTCTAGGCGAACGGACCGACACCGCCGCGAGCGGCGTCGGCGCCCGGCGTCGGTGAGACAGTCGGGGTGGCGGGATTTGAACCCACGGCCCCTCGCTCCCAAAGCGAGTGCGCTACCAAGCTGCGCCACACCCCGTGGCGCCCCGCAGTCTATGCGCTGCGGGTGACAGACCGCCCGGCGGTATCGGCCCCGCCGTCCGGGTGCGGCCTCACAAGATCAAGGAAGATTCAGTACGCTGGACGGGCGCCGGGTCTGGCCCGGCGTACGCGGGCGTAGCTCAATGGCAGAGCTTCAGTCTTCCAAACTGACGGTGCGGGTTCGATTCCCGTCGCCCGCTC
>DASQDS010000106.1:0-4317 GCA_035634075.1 Pilimelia sp.
GCCCACGGCATCCGCGAGGCCGCCGCGGAACACGGCTGGCGCATGCCGGCCGGGACCGTCGACTGGTTGTTGGCGGACTGGGTGCTCATCCGGCTGCTCGCCGTCTGCGCGCTGGCCAGCACGCTCCCGCAGGGAGCCTGACGGTCGCCGCGCACGGCATCGGCACCGGGCTGAACCGCCGCCCGCCCGGCGCTTACCGGCCGGGGAACTCGCGCGGCTGGATCCGCTGCGTCTCATCCGACGGCGGCGCCGCGCCGGGGTCAAGCTCCTCGGCGCGCCCGGCGCCGGTCCCCGGACCGCCGAAGCCCGCGCCGCCTGCGCTCGGACCCCCGAGGCCCAGGCCGCCGAGGCCGACGTCCTCCGGGTCCCGTGGGACGGCCTGGGTGGGCACGCGGCGCACCGGTTGGGTCGCCGCAGCGTCGTCCGCGGCGGCACCCGCGATGCGGATCACCTGCGTTTCGTCGGCCGCGCCCGCCGTCGCGCCGTCCGCCGCCGCCCCGTCCGCAGTCGCCCCGCCCGCAGTCGCCCCGCCCGCGGTCGCCTGGGCCATGTCCGCCCGCGCGGCCTGGTAGGCCCGCGCCCGGTCCCTGATCACCCGGGACTCCGTCTCGGCGTGCTCGAGCCAGCGGTCCCAGCGCTGCGCCATCGGGCGGACGAGCCCGCCGCCGACGCCGACGATCAGCACCCCCGACACCGTGGCGAGGACGGCGATGAGGACCGGCGTCGTGACCGCGGTGGCGATGCCGACCTGGTCCAGCGCGGCGATCGCCCCGAGCCCGATGATGAACCACGCCGCGATGTTGGCCAGCAGGCGGCCGTACGACAGGCCGCCGAGTGCGCCCGCGATGAGATCCTTCACCGCGGTCCCGATGGCCGTGGCCACCACCACGATGATGATGGCGACGAAGGCCCGGGGCAGCCACCGCACCACGCCGCTGATCAGGTCGCTGACCGGGTTGTCGCCCCACACCCCGAAGCCGACCTGGAGGGTCAGCAGCAGCAGGCCGTAGTAGGCGAGGCGGGCCAGGATGTCGCTCGCGTCGTACCGGCCGCGGGCGAGGGCCCGGCCGACGCCGCCGCGCTGCACGGCCCGGTCGAAGCCCACCCGCTCCAGTGCCCCGTGCACCACCTTGCGGACGGCCGTCGCCACCAGCCAACCGACTCCGATGATGACGGCGAAGGCGACCGCCTTCGGTAGGAACAGCAGCACCGACCGCCACATGTCCGTCAGTGCCGCGCCGACGTCGCCCATCGCCAAACCTCCAGTCGCCCGCGCCTGGGCCGCCCATTACCCAACCGGTCGCACGGCGAATCCGCGGACCGTACGCCGGCGGGTCGCGGGTGGGCCGGGCTCAGCCGCAGGGCTGGTCGTTGATGGCGCACGACACCGGTTCGCTGGCGAGCAGGCCGGTGACCGTGAACGTGAACTCCGCCGGCCGGCCCGCCCGCACCTTCGCCGTCCCGCCCTTCGGCGTGAACGTGACGCGGGTCCCGAGCTGGACGTACCGGGCCCCCTGGGCGCCGGTGACCCGCTGACCCAGCGCGACCGTGAGCGTCAGCCGCCAGTCCTCGGCGATCGCCGTGCCGGTGTTGGTGAGCACGACCCGGCCTGTGTAGCCGGTGATGCCCAGCGGGCCGCTCGTCGCCTCGGTGGTGTACCGGGCGGTGAGCTGGCCCGGCGCGCTCACGGGCTCCTCGGCCGGCGGCGGGGCCCCTGTCGGACCGGGCACGGCCGGGCCGTTGGGCGCTCCCTGGTTAGGGGCGCCCGGGCCCGGGGCACCGGCGCCGGGCACACCGAGCCCTGGCGCGCCGGGCGTCCGACCCCCGCCCGCCACCCCGGGCGGTGCGGCACCCGGCGCGCCGGACGGCACGCCGCCCGGCCCCACGGTGCCACCGATCGCGCCGGGTCCGGTGGTCGCCGGTGGCGAACCGCCGGGGGGCGCCGGCGAGAGCATGGCGGTGCCACCGGGCGGGAGGGCGCCCGCGGGCGCCGCCCCGCCGCCCGGGTCTGGGCGCAGTACGGCCAGAAGGACGTAGCCGAGCCCCAGCAGCACCACCGCCGTCAGCACGGCGGCGACGATCAACTTCCCGCGGCGCCGCCGGGCGGGCGCTGGTGGGGCGGGCACGGCGAGGGGGCGCGGCGGCGTGGTGGAGGGCCACCAGGCCTCCGGCGCGCCCGGCCACGGATCCTGGGGCGGCTCGACGGCGGGCCACGGCTCGCCGGGCGGCAACTCGCCCGAGCCGGGCGCGGACGGCGCCGGCACGAACGGCGCAGCCAGCGCCGGCGCGGACAGCGACGGCACCGACGGCACCGGCGCGGACAGCGATGGGGCGGACAGAGCGGGGGCGGACAGAGAGGGGGCAGCCCGAGACGGCCCCGGCACAGACCGCGCAGGTACAGACGGCGCAGGCACAGACGGCGCAGGTACAGACGGCGCAGGCACAGACGGCGCAGGCACAGACGGTGCGTCGGGCGGCCGCTCGGCGGAGCGTTGCGACGGCACGCTGGGCGGCGGTGCGGCCGGCGGAACCACGATCGATGGGTCCTCGTCCAGCCACTGGAGGCGCCCACCCGGACCGGCCGCGCCCTGCCCACTGCGCGGGCGCGCGGCGGGGAGGCCGTCGTGGCCAGGGCGTTCGGGGGTCACCCCCGGCACTATGCTGCCGGGTCCGCACCCGCGCAAGCCCTCGGTACGCAGGGCGAAGGCGGCTTGGGCGCCTAGCTCCCGGTCTGTCCGTCGCGCCGCATGTGCAGACGGACCGTATTGTGACTGTTGCCGGCGTAGATGTGTACGAGGTCACACAGGTGGTTGACCAGGATCAACCCGCGCCCGCCTTCGCTGTCCCGCCCGGGCGGGATGCGCCCGGCCAGCCGGTGCATGCCGTGCCCCATGTCGCTCAGCTCGCAGACGAGACCGTCGGCGTCCCGCCACACGCGCAGCGTGCCGACGCCACCGGCGTGCGTCACGGCGTTGGTGGCCACCTCGTTGACGGCGAGCTGGAGGTCGGCGTTCCGCTCCGGCGACAGGCCCGCGCGTTCACCCTCGGCGGCGACGAGGCGGCGTACCCCCGCGAGCCCGTCGACACCGAACGTCACCCCGGTCCACTCCCCCGGCGGCTCGGCCGGTGGCTGGTTGAACACGTCCGCGGCGGCGGTCGGCGGCAGGTAGTCCGGGCTGACCCGGCGTCCCGGCCCGTCCAGCAGCACCGGATGGGTACGGCCGGCGTCGGCGATCGCGTACGCCGGCAGCCGGGCCACGTCGTACGGGCAGAGGACTGTCGCCTGCCGGCCCTCGAACGCCACGTTGATCAAGGACTCGTGCTGTACGCAGGCCGGGTACTCCGCCGTCGCCCGGCCGGGCCAGACCGGCTCGCCGACGACGCGGCAGTGCCCCGCGTGCGCGTCGATGAACGGGTGGAGCACGCCTGGGATGATCCGGCCGGGGTTGCGTCCGGCGTCGCTCATGTCGACGAAGCGCACCGCGTCCGCACCCGCGCCCAGGCCCTGCCGGATGATCGCGTGCTGCCGTGCCGGCACCGCGACCAGGACGGGCTCCCCCGCGGCGAGGCCGCCCAGGATGAACGGCAGGACACCGCCGGCGAACTCGCCGGGGGTGCGGTAGAGCAGGGCTTCGTGCTGGAAGCTGCCCGCTCCCGTCGTCATCGGATCTCCATCTCGATCGTCTGTTCCCCCGGCCAGAGGAGCGTGAGTATCCGGCACAGGGTGGTCGGTGGGTCCTGCAATACGAGCCGGCGTCCGCTGCCGAGCCGGTCGGCCGCCTCGAGCAGGACCGCCGCCCCCGCCACGTCGATGAACCGCAGACCCGACAGGTCCAGGCGCACGTCGGTCGGCGACCCGCCGTCGATGCCGGACAGCAGCGACACCAGCTCCCGCCGGTTCGCCTCGTCGGCCTCACCAACGAGGCGGAGCACCTCGCCCGGACCATCGCGCAGGGCGCGCAAGGAGACCGCCGTCGCCCCGGCGTCCGGCCGGGCCGGCTCCCCGTGTCCCACGTCTATCGCCCACTCGCCAGCGACGTCACCATCAGGCCTCCCGCGTGCCACCCACCGGACACGTGCCACAGACCTGACCGGTGCACGCTGACCAGCACCACCGATGCCCGGCCCCGGAGTCGACCGGTCGAGCGATCGACCGGTCCGGCTGGCCGGTCCAGCAGTGTGCCGGGGGGCGCCGTCCCGGCGCGCGGAGCGCCTGGCGGGAACCGTCGGGCCCGAATCGACACTACGCCGGACGCGATACCCCCGCCACCCGCACGCGGCGTGGCGGCCGGTCTCGCCCGGACGGGTGACGGCCGC
>DASQDS010000107.1:0-3919 GCA_035634075.1 Pilimelia sp.
GACGGACTGGTTCGGCTGGGAAGCGGTGCTGTGGGTAAACGTGCCGATCGGCATCGTGATCCTGGCGCTGGCACCCCGCCTCCTGCCGGCGGCCCAGGAGGCGCCCGGCCACCGCACCTTCGACGTGGCCGGCGCGGTGTCGGTGACCGCGGGCCTCGCGGTCGGCGTGTACGCGCTCGTCGATGCCAACGACGCCGGCTGGACGTCCGCGCAGACGCTCGGCCTCGGCGCGCTCTCGCTGGCCCTGCTCGCCGCGTTCCTCGTCATCGAGTCGCGCAGCTCGCACCCGCTCATGCCGCTGGGCATCTTCCGCGAGCGCACGCTGCTCGGCGCGAACCTGCTGTCGATCCTCATCACCGCGGCGATGTTCCCGATGTTCTTCGTGCTCACCCTGTTCCTCCAGCAGGTGCTCGGCTACAGCCCGATCCGCGCCGGCTTCGGCCAACTGCCGTTCGCGCTCACGCTCATCGCGGTCGCGGGCATCGCGTCCAAGCTGGTCACCCGGTTCGGGTACAAGATGCCGTTGTTCGCCGGCCTGCTCGTGCTCGGCTCGGCGCTCGTCTGGTTCGCCGCGCTCTCGCCGACCGGCGGGTACGTCAGCGACGTGTTCGGCCCGACGCTGATGGCGGGTGCCGGTGGCGCGCTGGTGTTCATCCCGGTCACGATCGCCGCGACCGCGAGCGCGCGGCCCGAGCAGGCCGGGCTGGCGTCCGGTCTGATCAACACCAGCCAGCAGGTGGGTGGCGCCGTCGGCCTGGCGTTGCTGGTCGCGGTGGCCACCGGACGGACGACGGACGTGGTCGCCGGCGGTGAGCGGTCCCCGGCGATCGCGCTGACCGAGGGCTTCCAGGCGGCGCTGCTCACCGGCGCGGGCCTCGCCTTCGTCGCGGCGGTGCTCACGCTCGTCCTGCTGCCCGGCTGGCGGCCGGGGCCGCCGGCGGCCGACGGGCCCGCCGCGCGGGATGCCGACGAGGACCGGGCGGTCCCGGCGGGCGTCTGACGTGGGCGTCGCGCGCCCCCGGCCCGGTTCGGGCCGGGGGCGCCGGCGTCCAACTACCCACCCCCGTCGCGCTACCCGGGCACCATGGTGCGCCTGACGCGTACATCAAATCCGGTGTGTCTACACCGGATTTGATGTGCAGGTGCGGCGTATCCACCCGCCGGCGCCCGGGGCCGCGGCGTCGACGGGCCCGATACCCCGAGGTGCCGTACTACGGTGGGCGGCATGGCGGACGCGGTCGTGATCGGCGCGGGGGTGGGCGGGTTGACCGCCGCGGTTGCCCTGCAGCGCAGGGGATGGAACGTCACGCTGTATGAGCGCGCCGGGGCGTTGGAGGCGGTCGGCGCCGGCATCGCGGTGGCCCCCAACGCGCTGCGGGCGCTGGACACCATCGGCGTCGGCGACGAGGTCCGCGCCCTGGCGGAGTTGCAGGGCGACGCCGGCATCCGGCGTCCCGGCGGCCGGTGGCTGTCGCGCACCAGCGCCGAGTCTGGCAGCAGCCGATCCCCGCGCTGATCGCCGCCGCGGAGAACGTCCTGCGCACCGACATCTACTGCCTGGACGCGCCGCTGCCGGCGTTCCACCGTGGCCGGTTGGCGCTGCTGGGCGACGCCGCGCACGCCATGACGCCCAACCTGGGCCAGGGCGGCTGCCAGGCGATCGAGGACGCGGTCGTCCTCGCCGCGGTCGCCGGTCAGGACGGCGGCCTCGCCCGCTACACCGCGCAGCGGCTGGCCCGGACCACCGCGATCGCCGGCCAGTCGCGGCGGATCGGCCGGCTCACCCAGCTCGCCAACCCCGTGGGCGTCGGCCTCCGCGACGCGGGCATGTGGCTGGCCGGCCGGCTGGGCCCGAACCTGGTGATCCGCCAGGTGGAGCCGGTGCTCAGCTGGCGCCCGCCGGCCGGGTGAGGCCGGTCTCGTACGCGATGATGATGAGTTGCGCGCGGTCGCGGGCGTCCAGCTTCATCAGCAGCCGGGCGACGTGGGTCTTGGCGGTGGCGGGGCTGACGTAGAGGCGCTCCGCTATCTCGGCGTTGGACAGCCCTTTCGCGACGAGGGTGAGCACCTCGACCTCCCGCTCGGTGAGCGCGTCCAGCGACGGCGGCACCGGGCGGCCCTCCGCCGGGCGGCGGACGAAGTCCTCGATGAGGTGCCGGGTGACGCTGGGGGAGAGCAGCGCGTCGCCCGCGGCCACCACCCGGATCCCCGCCAGCAGGTCGGCCGGCGGGGTGTCCTTGAGCAGGAAGCCGCTGGCGCCGGCCTTGAGCGCGCCGAAGACGTACTCGTCGAGGTCGAAGGTCGTCAGCATCAGCACCCGGACGGCGCCCGCGGCCGGCGAGCGCAGGATCTCCGCGGTGGCCTGCAGCCCGTCCATGACGGGCATCCGGATGTCCATCAGCACCACGTCGGGCCGGGTGCTGGCGGCCAGCTCCACCGCCTCCGCGCCGTTGGCCGCCATCCCCACCACCTCGAGGTCGTCGGCGGATTCGATGAGCACGCCGAAGCCGGCGCGCACCAGCGCCTGGTCGTCGGCGACGAGGACCCGGATCACCGCGCGGCACTCCTGTCTTCTCTGGACCGGTCGGGCGCCGGCGGGGCGGCCGGCGACGCCCCGAACGGTAGCGTCGCCGCGAGCCGGAACCCGCCACCGGGCCGCGGCTCGGCGAGCAGCGTCCCGCCGTACACGGCGACGCGCTCCCGCATGCCGATCAGGCCGTGCCCCGGCCCGCGCGACTCGGGCCCCGACTCCGGCCCGACCCCGGCGGGCCGGTCCGGCGCCCGGCCGTCGTCGCAGATCTCGATCGCCACGGCGCCGGCGGGGTAGCCGATGGTCACCCGCGCCGCCGGCCCCCCGTGCCGCAGGACGTTGGTCAACCCCTCCTGCACGATCCGGTACGCGGACAGGTCCACCCCCTCGGGCACGCCCGCCGGCGGCGCCTCGCCCGTGCGCAGCTCCACGGCAAGCCCGGCCTCGCCGAGCTGCCGCACGAGCGCGGGAATTTCCGCCAGGCCCGGCGCCGGCGCCAGGCTGGCGTTCGGCTCGTCGCCCTGGCGCAGCACGCCGAGGAGGCGGCGCATCTCCACCAGCGCCGAGCGGGTGTTCGTCTCGACCGTCGCCAGCGCCTGCCGGGCCAGCTCGGGCCGGCTGTCGATCACGTGGTTGGCGACGCCGGCCTGCACCGCGATGACGCTCAACGCGTGCGCGACGACGTCGTGCAGCTCGCGGGCGATGCGCAGCCGTTCCGCGCCGACCGCCTGCCGGGCCCGGTCCTCCCGCTCCTGCTCCAGCCGCCGGGTCCGCTCCCGCAGCGCCGCCTCGCGGGTGCGGTAGTTGCGGAGGTTGTCCCCGGACAGCCACGCCACCGTCACGGCGAGCAGCGTGGCGACCCAGCTGGATGCCGACACGACGCCGGGCGGCTGGAGGGCCAGCGCGGCGCAGGTGGCCGCCACGACCGCGGCCAGCGCGGTCGCCGCCCGCCGCCGGTCCGAGTGCAGGCTGATGCCGAACAGCAGGGCGAACAGGGGGTAACCGGGGAAGGCGCTGAAGTGCCCGAGGGCGTACACCACGACGGCCCAGGTGGCGACGGCGAGCACGGCCATCGGGTGCCGGCGGTGCCAGATCAGCGGCAGCGTGATGGCGGCGCTGAGCAGGAACGCCAGGGCGTTGGTGGGGTTGCCGCCGGGCTCGACCGGCTTGGTGAGCAGCTCGGCGGTCATGACGCCGAACAGCAGCACGGCCACCACCGTGTCCAGGAGCCGCCGGTCCAGCGACCGCCAGCGGTCGCGTACGCGCAGCCCGACGTCCATGCCGCCACCGTAGCGAGGCCTGGCCGGGGGCCGCGTCAGCCCGCAGGCGTACGCCTCGCGGCGCGTCGGCGGGCCGCCGTGCCCCCGTCGGCCGACCCGCGTTCGGCGG
>DASQDS010000108.1:0-7111 GCA_035634075.1 Pilimelia sp.
GAGGACCTGCAGGACACCTCTCTCACCGTGTGGCGTGCGGCCGGGTCGTTCGCCGAGCTGAGGCCGCGCGGCGGCGGGGCGGCCGGCTGGCTCTGGACGATCGCCGCGCGCCGGCTGGTCGACGCCCTGCGCAGGCAGGCCCGGCGGCTCGAATCGCCCGCCGAGGAGTTGCCCGCGACCAGCGCGCCGGCTGCCGAGGACGAGGCGCTGGCCGGCACGGTCGGCGGCGAGCTCGGCGCCGCACTGGCCGGGCTCGCGCCGGAGTTGCGCGCGGTGCTGCAAGCCATGGTCCTGGACGGGCTCACCGTCCACGAGACGTCCGTTCTGCTGGGACTGCCCGAGGGCACGGTGAAGAGTCGGGCGCGGCGCGCCCGCAACGCGATGAGGGAGGCGCTGTCATGACCGCGCACGTGCCGATCGCGGCGCTGACGGCGTACGCCACCGGCGGCCTCCGCGCCGACGACGCGATGGCCTGGCCGGTGGAGGCGCACCTGGAGACGTGCGCGGGGTGCCAGGACCGGCTGTCCGGGCTGGTCACCGCGCCCGTACGCGAGATCCTCGCCGAGGCCCGGATCGCCGTCCTGGCGCAGGCGCGCAACGGCCCGCGGCCCGTTCGACGCCGCCGCCTGCGCCGGCTGTCACACCGATGGGCGTCGTGGTCGGTGTTGCCGTGGGCGCTGGTGACCCTGATCGCGATCACCGCCGCGTTCCTGCTCGACGAGGCGTTCCCGACGCGGTCCTCGGCGGTGCTGCTACTGGCTCCGGTGGCGCCGCTGGGCGGGCTGGCGGTGGCGTGGTCGCGCCGCTGGGACCCGGCGTGGGAGACCGTCTCCGGTACGGCCCGGGCCGGCATCGAACTGTTGCTGCGCCGCACGGTCGTGGTCCTGGCGACCGTCCTGCCGCTGCTCGCGGCGGTGGGCTGGCGCCTCGGTACGAATCCCGCGCTGTGGCTGCTGCCGTGCCTGACGTTCACCGCCGCCGCGTTGCTGCTCGGCGGCTTGATCGGGGTGAGCCGGGCGGCGGCGCTGCTTGGTGGCGCCTGGCTGCTGGCGGTCGTCCTCCCCGCGCTGGTCACGGTCCGCCTGCCGGTGCTCGTACAACCCGAGAGCGCGGGCGGGTGGGCGATGGCTGCCGTGGCCCTGGCCGCGCTGGCCCTGCTGCGGGCCGATGACCACCGGTACCAGACCAGCTGGACCTGATGCACCGTCGAGTGGCAAGGAGTGTTCATGGTTCGCGCAGTCAGCGCTGACGAAGTGGCACCGTCGACCGAGGCCTGGCAGGTCGAGGCCATCGGTCTGCGGGTCAAGGCGGGCTCCCGGCTCGCCGTCGATGGCCTCGACCTCACGCTGGGGCCCGGCGTGCACGGGCTGCTCGGTCCGAACGGCGCCGGCAAGACCACGCTCATGCGGGCGCTGTCGACCGTGATCAAGCCGAAGGACGGCCGGCTGCGGCTGCTCGGCCGCGACATCACGGACCGCCGGTCGCTGCGGGCGTTGCGCTCCCGGCTCGGGTATCTGCCCCAGCACTTCGGCTTCTACCCGAGATTCACCGTCCGCGACTACGTCGAGTACATGGCCTGGCTACGCGAGATGCCCGCGACAGCGGTCCCCGCCGCCACCCAGCGTGCCATCGACCGGGTCGGGCTGACCGACCGCGCCGACTCGCGGCTCAAATCGCTGTCCGGCGGGATGCTCCGCCGGGCCGGCATCGCCCAAGCGATCGTCAACGAGCCGGACCTGCTGCTGCTCGACGAGCCGACCGCTGGCCTCGACCCCGAGCAACGCGTCGAGTTCCGCGAACTCCTGCGCGACCTCGGCGACGCGTCCTGCGTGCTCGTATCCACCCACCTGGTCGAGGACGTGGTGGCCGCGTGCAGCAACGTCATCCTTGTCGACCAGGGCCGGCTGGTCTTCCGGGGACTGCCGGGCGATCTGGTGCGCCTCGGCGCGAAGGACGGTATCGGGGACAGCGCCGCCGAGCGCGGCTACTCGGTGCTCCTGCGCGACCACCGGAGCGGGTCATGATCCACGCCATCCGCACCGAGCTGCGCCGCTCCAACGCCATCGCACTGGCCGTTCTGCTGTTCGTGATCGGCGCGCTGATGATCGCCGCGATGGCGCAGACCTGGCACCGACAATGGCTCCTCTTCTCGTACGTCCAGGCGAGCGGGTTGTTCTTCCTGGCGCCGCTGGCACTGGCCGGCGGCGCCATGCTTGGCCGGCGTGAGGCGCGCACCAGGGCAGACGAGCTGATGGGCAGCACCGGCCGCCCCCGCTGGCAGAAGGTCACGCCGCCCGCGGCAGCCCTGGCCGTGGCCGTGACCGTGATGCACCTGCTGACGCTCGGCATCGGCGCCGCCGTGATCGGCGCGACCGGCGGCTTCCTCAGCGCCGGCGGCATCCTCCCGGCGCTGGTGGACGTCACTGTCTTGATCGGCGCGGTGTGGGTCGGACTCGCCGCCGGGCGTGCCTGGTCGTCGCCGCTGCTGCCCCCGGCGCTGGCCGCACTGGCCCTCGTGGCGCAGGTCGGTGTGGAGTTCACCGGCCAGGGCAGCGGGCTGGGCAATCTCACGCTCATGTTGCAGCCGCCGGGTTCCGCGTGGGAATCGTTCAACGCCGAGGCGCTGCTGGGCCGCCTGGCGCTGGGCGCCGGCCTGCTGCTGGGCGGTCTGCTGCTCGGCTTCAGCGCATCCTGGCTTCCCCGCGTCGCCGGCGTGGCGGTGCTGGCCACCGGCATGGTGCTCACCGTGGTCATCACCCCGCTCGGAATGGGCGCGCGGTACCAGGTAAACACCGCCGCGCAACGCCTGGTCTGCGCCGACGGTACGCCGCAGGTGTGCGTGACCGCGGTGCACGCCTACGCGCTTCCGGCCGTCGCCCCGGCGGCGCGCCGGGCACTCGCCATGCTCGCTAAGCTGCCGGGCGCGCCCACGCGCGCCGTGGAGTGGCGCGCCGACGCTCCCGCCACCTTCCACAGCGCGCAGTTCCGGGGCCGGACACCGAAACTGGAGCCGGGCACCGTCACGTTCCGCCTCGAGCCGGACCACCGCATGCTGTCCACCGGCGACCTGTTCAGCCTGGAGTCGGCGGCCCCCACCGGCCTCACCGCGGACATCGTCAACGGCGCCGGCACCACAATGAACGGCTGCCAGCTCGGCGACACGGCGGCGCTGGGCGCGGCTGGCGCCTGGCTGATGGGCGTCGACGTGCTGCCCCTGACCGACCAGTTCGCCTACGACGAGACCGTCCGAGCCGACATCGCGGCGACCGTTCAGGCCCTCCGGGAACTCCCCGAGCAAGAGCAGGTACGCCGAGTGACCGCCCTGCGCGACGCGGCCAACGCCTGCCGGACCAGCGACCTGCGGAGCATCCTCACCGGCGAGCCGACCGTATGATCACCCGCTGGCTGCCGCTCTACCTGCGCTCGCGGCGCATCCCGCTCGCCGCGCCGATCTCGCTCGCCACGATCGCCGCCGTCGCGCTGCTCTGGTCGGCCTTGGCGGACCGGCCCGAGGTGGACCCGGGCCTCGCCGCCCTCACGCTCGTGCTGGCGCTCGCCCCGCTCATCCCCACCCTGGCCGGTGACGACGCCGCCCTGGAGAAGACGGCGGCGCTCCCCTGGCCACCCCGGCGAGTACTGCACCTGATCGGCGGGGGCGCGTTTGTCGCCGTCATGCTGCTCGGCGCCCGGGCAGTCGGCACCGACTTCGGCCCCGCCTGGCAGATCCTTCGCAACAGCGCCGGTCTGGCCGGGCTGATCGGGCTCGGCGTCGCGCTGCTCGGCACCCGGCTCGCCTGGGCCGCCCCGATCGCCTGGTCGGCGCTGCAGGCGATGCTGGCCGCGCCCGGTGGCCCGGGCTGGCGAGAATCCCTGTTCTGGCTGATCCAGCCGACGGACAGCGTCCCGGCCGCGCTTACCGCCGCGGCGCTGCTGGCGGCCGGGGTTTCCACGTACGCCACGCGGGTCAGCCCGCCCACCCCACCGAACGAGATCGCGATGAGCCACTAGAAGGCGGTGCCGGGGCGACGCACGGCCGCACCGCCCGCTCCTCCCGCCGACCCGACGTCCGCCTCGGGCACCCGCGGTGATCCTCAGCCTTGACGCATACCGATAACGGAATATGATGGGCCCATGGCACGGGCAGCAACGACGTCGGACGTCTTCAACGCGATCGCCGAGCCGCAGCGCCGGGAAATTCTGGTGCTGCTGCGGGCGGGTGAGCGGCCGGTGACCGAGTTGGCCCGGGAGTTGGGGATGACCCAGCCGGGGGCGTCCAAACACCTGCGGGTGCTCCGGGAGGTCGGGCTGGTGCGGGACCGCAAGGCGGGCAAGCAGCGCCTGTACGGCCTTGACGCCCGCGGGCTGCGGCCGATCCACGAGTGGACCGGTGGGTTCGAGCGGTTCTGGAACGAAAGCTTCGACCGGCTGGACGCGTACGTGCAGGACCTGAAGCAGGCAAGGCGGGAGGAGTAGCTGATGAGCGCGACAGGACAAGGAGCGCCGGCGCAGTCCGCGACGGCCGACCGGGAGATCGTGATCTCCCGGATCATCGGTGCGCCACGGGACCTGGTGTTCGAGGCGTTCACCGAGGTCCGGCACCTGTCGCGGTGGTGGGGGCCGAACGGGTTCACCACCACCACGCGGGCGTTCGAGTTCCGCGTCGGCGGGGAGTGGGACTTCGTGATGCACGGACCGGACGGGACGGACTACCAGGAGTGGATCTCCTGGACCGAGATCGTCCGGCCGGAGCGGATCGCCCTGCTGCACGGTGAGTCCCGCGGCGACCCGAACGCCTTCGAGTCGGTCCTGACGTTCGAGCCCGACGGTGCGGCGACCCGGATCGCGATGCGCACGGTGTTCCCCACCAAGGAACTGCGCGACGAGGCGGTCGAGAAGTACCACGCGATCGAGGGCGGCCGGCAGACCCTGAGCAACCTGGCTGCCTACGTGGCCGAGCGTTCGGACGGGAGTTGAGGACTGTTGGCCGGGAAAGTGTTCTTCAGCGTGTCGATGTCGCTGGACGGGTTCATCGCGCCCGATGAGCGCATCGACGTCCCGTATTCGCAGCGCTGGATGGCGCAGTGGATGGAACTGCAGCAGTGGATATTCCCGCAGCGGTTCTTCCGGGAGAACCTGAAGCTCGGAACGGGCGGCGAGGAAGGGCGCGACAATGACATCGCGCGGGAGACGTTCGAGCGCACCGGCGCGAGCGTGCTGGGCAAGCGCATGTTCGACCTCGGCGAGCAGGCGTGGCCGGAGGAGGCGCCGTTCCACACGCCGGTCTTCGTCGTGACGCACGAGAAGCGGGACCCCTGGCAGAGGCCGGGTGGAACAACCTTCCACTTCGTCAACGACGGCATCGAAATCGCGCTCCACCAGGCCCGCGAGGCCGCCGGCGACCGGGACGTCCGCATCGCGGGCGGCGGCGCAACGATCCTGGAGTACGTGAACGCCGGCCTGATCGACGAGTTCTCGTTCGCGCTCTCACCCGTGCTGTTCGGCACCGGAATCCGCCTGTTCGAGGGCGTGGACGCGGGTCGCGTCGCCCTGGAGCCGGTACGCGCCGAGCCGACGCAGCGGGTGACCCACCTGACCTACGCAGTCCGGGGGCGGTAACCGTTCCGACCTCAGCGCTCCCCCCGCCGCGGACGATCCGCTGACGGCTGCAGGAGGCCGCAGGCTGAATCCTCTCCCCGGACGCACAATGGGCCGCAGCGGCACCCGCCGCTGCGGCCCTAGCCTGAAGGGACGAAGCCCCCAGTGGCGACTCGACTCGACCAGCGCATGTCGCTCATCGGCAACTCCGAGTCCATATTCCTGATCCGCGACGCGGACTACGACCCCGACGTCACACCGTCCGGCGCCATCGACGACGCCATCGGGCACATCGCTGGCAGCAACGGCCGCCTGATCGTCGTCAAAACCACCACTGCCGTGGTGAAAGTCGCCGTGGACGTCCAGGTGTGGGACGCTCCCCCCACCCCAGACCAGGAGCCGTCCGGACCGTGGGAGGCGAGCCGCGAGGTACCGCTGTGGTCGCACAGCGGCGCGATCAACGCTGAGCAGCTCTACGAGGCCCCGCCCCCGCAACTGGTCAACATCGCGTTGCCCACCGGCGCCGGGCACTACACCGTACGCGTGGCCATGACCGGCCGCGCCGCGCTGGAACCCCAATGGACCGACCTGCGCCGACGCGGCTTGCACCTGCCGTTCGAGGAGGCCTTCCAGCTGGAGCGGCAACTCGACGGAGCGGAGCGCTACCGGCTCACGGTCTGGCCACGGCCAACACCATGACCTCCCCCGACCAGCCAGGCGCCGACGGAAGGCGGCGCCCGTCGGACCACGGCGTTGATTCATTTGTCCGCCTCGTGATCATCAGAACGGACCCGCCCGATATTGACATGCGTGAGAGCCCAATGACAGTGTGTGCCTACCGCGTTGGAACCCGTCCGATCATGTCGGAAGCTGATGAACCCCCTTCTGGCGGGAGCGCTTCGACGTCGGTGCCACCGGTCCTACGTCCGAAGGTTGCCGCATGTCCCGGTTCAGAAGCGCGCCTGCCCGCACGGCACGACGCCTGGCGATTTCGGCGCTGAGCTGCCTCGTCGCGATGTCGGCCCCGGGCACCGCCGCCGTCGCGCAGGCCGCCTCCGTCGCGCAGGCCGGCGCGCGATCCGCACCTGAACCGGCGCTCCTCCCCCCGGCCGACGGCCAGGATCACACCGTCACCTACGACAAGTACTCCTTCTCCATCGACGGCGAGCGGCTGTACCTGTGGTCCGGCGAATTCCACTACTGGCGCCTGCCCAGCCCTGACCTGTGGCGCGACGTGCTGCAGAAGATGAAGGCCGCGGGCTACAACGCCACCTCGATCTACTTCCACTGGGGTTTCCACTCGCCAAAGCGAGGCGTCTATGACTTCACCGGCTTGCGCGACGTCGACCGGCTCCTCGACATCGCGGCCGAGGTGGGCATCTACGTGCTCGCCCGCCCGGGCCCGTACATCAACGCCGAGACCGACGCCGGCGGCCTGCCGAGCTGGTTGATCAACTCACCGGACCGGGAACGCAACAACGGGCCGGACTACCTCGCCGCCGTGACCGAGTGGCTG
>DASQDS010000109.1:0-1773 GCA_035634075.1 Pilimelia sp.
CGATGCGGGCCCGGCTGGCAGCGGAGACCCCGGCGGCGGCGACGACCCGGTGGCCGGCCCGGCCGAGGGCGGCGCCGAGGGCGGCGCCGACCCGCCCGGCACCGATGACACCGACACGCAAGGCGGGCGTACGGGCGCCGCGGGCAGCCGCCGGCGGGCGCGACGAATTCGTCATATTGGCACGATCCAGTCCTCTGCGAAGGGGTACCGGTCGAGGCCAGTATGCGCCCGGCGCGCCCGTTTCCGGCAGCTAGTGTGAACTACATCCCCCCGCCCAGGAACCCGGCATCGAGGAACTTGAAGTTGGTGTTCGCCCGCGGCTCGGCGCCGCCCCCCGGCACGTCCGGGGTGTTCTCGCCGTCGTGCACCACCAGCAGTCCGCCCGGGTAGCCGGGCAGCGGCGTCGCCGTCACCGCGGCCCCGTCGCACGCCTGCGAGCCGTCGGTGCGGGGGCCGGCCACCACCGCGAACCGCCCACGCGGCCGGTTGCTCCGCCGGTCGTACGCGTAGAACGTGTCGTCGCCCTGGCTGGACACCACCAGGGTGCCGGCGCGCCCGCCGGTCGGGTAGATGGTCAGCCCCTCCACGTCGGCGGCGATCCGGCCGCCGAGGCCCGGATCCGCGGCGTAGTCGACGACGCACTCCTCCTCGACCGGGTCGTACGCGGCCGGGACCCCGAACTCGCGGGTCCGCTCCACCACCACCGGGCGACCGGCGAATCCGCCGCCGGCCAACGGCACCCGCCACAGGCCCACGGTCTCCTGCGCCAGGTAGGCCACCCGGTTCGCCGGGTCCGCCACCATGCCCTCGACCTGCGGCCCGTCGCCCGGATCGGCGCACGGCCGCCACGTCGCGCCGCCCGGCAGCCGGAAGGCGTCCGGCAGGCGCAGGCCGGCCACCCGGCGGTAGCTCACGGCACCGCCGCGCGCCTCGATCCGGAACAGCCCCACCTCGGCCGTGCTGCGGCGGCTCACCAGCGCGTACGCCCCGCCGGGAGCCGAGTACGCCGCCACGCCGTACGCGGTGCGCTGCGCGTCCACCTCGCCCTGATCGGCCGAGAAGGCGTACGGCACGCCCGGGGCGGTCACGTCGGCGAGCCGGCCGGTTCCCGGGTCGATCCGGTAGAACCGCAGCGTGTCCCGCCCCCGGTCGGTGACCACGGCGAGGTCCACCGGGCGGCCGCGCAGCGGGAAGCCGCGGACGATGTCGACGTTGTTGAACCGGCCCGCCGGGCTGTCCGGGCGGGGCGGCGGCGGGGTGGCGATCGCCTGCCGCTCGCGGCCCCGCAGGTCGTACACCCGCAGCCCGCCGTTCTTCGCGGTGGCGAGCACGAGGCTGCGGGCCCGGTCGGTCGGGTGCACCCAGATGGCCGGGTCGTCGGCGTCCGCGTCGCCGCCCGCCTCGTCGTCGAACAGCGCCGGCGTCTCGACGGCCGCGGCAACCTCCACCGGGTCGGGCGGCGCGGCCAGCGCGGGGGTGGCGGGGAGCAGCAGGGGTACGGCCAGCGCGGCGCTGGTGAGGAGTCGTCGCATGCCCAGCGACCGTAGGGTGGGCAGAATGCGCGGCGCTGAACGGCGGATGAACGGCGGCGCGGTGCCCTGGGCCGACGCCATGGCGGCGGCCCTGTACGGCCCGGGCGGCTTCTTCGTCGCCGGCCCGCCGGCGGGCGCCGGGCCGGTCGGGCACTTCCGGACCAGCGCGCACGTCGCGCCCGCCCTCGCCGCCGCAGTCCTGCGCCTGGTCACGGCGGTGGACGCCGCGCTGGGGCAGCCG
>DASQDS010000110.1:0-2025 GCA_035634075.1 Pilimelia sp.
TGGATGCGGCCGCCGCGGTCGAGGAGGCACGCAAGCAGGCCGCCGCCGCGCGGACCGAGGCCGCCGCGGCGAAGGCGGAGGCCAGCGCCGCCCGGGCCGAGGCGCGCCGGGTCCTGGACGCCGCGCGGGCGGACGCCGACACCGTGCTGGAGCGCGCGCACCGCCAGGCGGAGAACGACGCGGAGCGGGTGCGCGCCAGCGTCCGGCGCAGCGGCGAGCGGGAGGTCGAGCTGCTCGCCGAGGCCACCAAGGAGCAGGCCGCCGAGCTGGAGCGGCGCACGAAGCGGATCGACGAGCGCGAGCGGATGCACGCGGAGGAGTCCGAGCGACTGGCCGACCGGGACCGGCGGCTGGCGGCCGCGGCGGCCGACCTCGACCAGCGCGACGCGGCCCTGGCCGCGCGGGAGGCGGCGCTCGCGGAGGCCGGGGAGCGCTGGCGGCGGGAGCTGGAGCGGGTGGCCGGGCTGACCGCTGAGGCTGCGCGCGGGGAGCTCGTCGAGCACATCGAGACGCAGGCCAAGCGCGAGGCCGCGCTGCTGGTCCGGGACATCGAGAACGACGCCCGCAACACCGCCGAGCAGCGCGCCCGGCACATCGTCGTGGACGCGATCCAGCGGGTCGCCAGCGAGCAGACCGCGGAGAGCGTCGTCAGCGTGCTGCACCTGCCCAGCGACGAGATGAAGGGCCGGATCATCGGCCGGGAGGGCCGCAACATCCGGGCCTTCGAGTCGGTGACCGGGGTGAACCTCATCATCGACGACACCCCGGAGGCGGTGCTGCTGTCCTGCTTCGACCCGGTGCGCCGCGAGATCGGCCGGCTGACGCTGGAGAAGCTGGTGCTGGACGGCAGGATCCACCCGCACCGCATCGAGGAGATCTTCGAGCTGGCCCGGCACGAGGTGGAGCGGCTCTGCCAGCGCGCCGCCGAGGACGCCCTGGTGGAGGTCGGCATCACCGACATCCACCCGGAGCTCGTGGGTTACCTGGGCCGGTTGCGGTACCGCACCTCGTACGGGCAGAACGTGCTCAAGCACCTGGTGGAGACCGCGCACATCGCCGGCGTCATGGCCGCGGAGCTGCGGCTGGAGCCGGCGCTGATCAAACGGGGCGCGTTCCTGCACGACATCGGCAAGGCCCTCACCCACGAGGTCGAGGGCAGCCACGCGCTCATCGGCGCGGACCTGGCCCGCAAGTACGGCGAGCCGGACGAGGTGGTGCACGCCATCGAGGCACACCACAACGAGGTGCAGCCGCAGACCATCGAGGCGGTGCTGACGCAGGCCAGCGACGCGTGCTCGGGCGGCCGCCCGGGGGCGCGGCGGGAGAGCCTGGAGGCGTACGTCAAGCGGCTGGAGCGGATCGAGGAGATCGCGGGCGGCAAGCCCGGCGTCGACAAGGTCTTCGCGATGCAGGCGGGGCGCGAGATCCGGGTCATGGTCAAGCCGGACGACGTCGACGACATCGGCGCGGCGGTGCTGGCCCGCGACGTGGCGAAGCAGGTGGAGGAGGAGCTGACCTACCCCGGCCAGATCCGCGTCACGGTCGTCCGCGAGTCGCGGGTCACCGAGATCGCCCGCTGACCCCGCGCTACCCCTGCGGTTCGACGGCCGTGCTGGGCGCGTCGGCGTCGGCGCGTACCGGGTGCAGGCCGATGCGCTGGGTGCGCCGGTCCAGCCAGTTCGCCAGCGCGGTCAGCAGCGAGTTGATGATGATGTAGATGACCGCGACGACGACCACGGCCTGCATCAGGTTGCCGTAGTTGGCCGGCAGCACGTTCACGCCGTACTGGAGCAGTTCCGGGTACGCGATGATGTAGCCGAGCGCCGTGTCCTTGAGCAGCACGACGAGCTGGCTCACGATCACGGGCAGCATGGAGCGCGCGGCCTGGGGCAGCAGGATGTGCCGCATCACCTGGGCCTTGCGCATGCCGACGGCGTACGCGGCCTCGGACTGGCCGCTGGGCACCGCCCGGATGCCGGCCCGGAACGCCTCCGCCAGCACCGATCCGTTGTAGAGGGTCAGGCC
>DASQDS010000111.1:0-2156 GCA_035634075.1 Pilimelia sp.
GGCGGCATTCGTGTTCCTCCGTCTGCAGCTAGCGAGGGTGGCCTTGTCGTAGCTCGGCGGCGCTCCCGCACTGTCACCGAGCCCCGGGCAGGTCCAGCGCATACACGGTGTACTGCTGGGCGAGTGCCGGCATGATGCCCCCGCCACTCGAACCAGGACTGTGGCCAACCGTGCAGCAGGACGAGCGGCTCGCCGGTCCCGCCCGTGACGTAGTGCATTCGCACGCCGTCGACGTCGGCGAACTCGTGGCGGCACCGCCGGTTGAACTCGGCGTCGTCGCGGGTGGCGGAGTCGAAGCTCGCGGCACCGGCTGCGGCGGCCGGTCGCGTTGGTGTCGGCGCCGGCCCGGCATCCGTCGTGCAGGCGGAGGTCAATGCCAGAACGGCCACGACCGTCCCCGCGATTCGCGACCACCGCGGCCCGCCACTGCGGGTCCCGGGCGTTCTGAACTCATCAGCTGTTCCGACTCTAGCGACCACGGCATGTCACCTCCGCGGCCAGCATCACCGCCATGGCTCCTGAGTTGCAAGAAGAGTTGCGGATCCGCATGATGATCCCATGGGCGCCATCGACGACGATGTACTGGCGGGAGTGGGGCCACGCTTGCGTGCCCTGCGCCGGGCGCGGGGTGCGACGTTGACGGAGCTGGCCGCCGAGACCGGCCTGACGTCGAGCACGCTGTCCCGGCTCGAGAACGGGAGGCTCCGCCCCACGCTGGAGCAGTTGCTGCCGCTGGCCCGGGCTCACGGCGTGCCGCTCGACGACCTGGTCGCAGCGCCGCCGACCGGCGACCCAAGGATCCACCTGCGACCGCTGCGGCGTTTCGGGTTGACCATCGTGCCACTGACCCGGCGGCCCGGCGGGATCCAGGCCTACAAGGTGATCTATCCGCCCGCGCACCGGGCGACCACGAGGAAGATGCAGACCCACGACGGATACGAATGGTTCTACGTCCTCAACGGATGTGTCCGGTTCCTGCTCGGCGAGCAGGAATTTCTGCTGGGCGCCGGTGAGGCCGCGGAGTTCGACACCCGGACGCCGCACTCGATCGGCAGCGCCGACGACCAGCCCGCCGAACTGCTCACCCTCTTCGGCGCACAGGGAGAGCGCGCCCACCTCTCGGCATCCAGGAGCTGACCCTCCGAGCACAAGTGAGCAGCGTAACCACCAAGGCCACGACGGCCCACGCGCCCAGTCCCAAGCGCTACGAGCTCACTGCGATGGCCATCAGGGTGGCCATCAGGGTCGAAGGTCTCACAACACCGGCCTATGAGTGAGTGCGAGAAAGAAGTATCAGCGCCTTGATCGACGGCGGCTTGGCCGCCCAGGTAGCAGCCGGGGCTGAGGTGGGACTGTCACTGCCCGATTGAGGCGCCGGCTCCGGTGAGAGTGGCGGTTGCCTGCCACAGGCCTTTAGCGACGGTCGGGTTGAGGCCGGCCCGGCTGGGCTTGCGGATAAGGGGGTATCCCGTGAAGCTGAACAAGCCGTCGGGGCCGACGTATGCGTTGCCGGGGACGTCCTGTGTGGCGGCGTACAGCAGCGGTAGCGCTCCCTGCTCGACGTCTTGGGACGCCGGTCCGCACTGCCCTTCGCGTGGGCCGGAACGCTTAGTCTCTGCGACCGCAGCAGATCACCGACAGTGTCCGCGCTGCCCTGCGGGTCGATTCGGTCGTCCACCACAACGACGGCATCGGATCACTCCGCCGTCTGGCTCTATCAACGCCATCAGCGCGGCAGTAGGCCTGGATCCCTTTGGACGGCCCGTTCCGGCTGCCGCCGGGCAGCCTAGGCAACCAGCAACCAGACGATGCTGCCGCTCATCCAGTATGCGGCAAGATCGTCTCGAAACTTCGCGGCAGATAGTTAGGGCGCGTTTCATCATTGACCGGCATAACAGATCAACGAATCGAACCCGGCATGCCTACGGCTCGTTTCCGGCACGCCCTTAGCGACCCGGCATTGCGCCTAGAGGATGCCGGCGCGGGCGGCGGCGTAGATGGTCGGCACGCTCGGCGAGAAGCCGAGTTCACGGATGAGGGTGCCGTCGAGGTGCCCGAACCACGGGTTGGTCAGGGGTTCGGCGGATCCTTCGATCGGTTGCCCGGCGAGGCGGGCCATCTCGTAGATGGTGACGGGGGCGCCGTCGGTAACGTTG
>DASQDS010000112.1:0-2002 GCA_035634075.1 Pilimelia sp.
CGCCGAGCCGGTCGCCCAGCGCGACATCGACCGGGCGTTCACCTCGGTGTTCGTCGTCAACACCGGTACCGGGCTGGTGCCGTCGGACGACCTGACCGCGCTGGCCCCGCTGCGGTTCACCTACGGCAGCGAGACCTCCACATCGGGCCGGCTGATGCCCGCCTGGTTCCTCCGCGAGGCCGGCGTCGACCCGCAGGGCTTCCCCGGCGGCCCCGGCTTCTCCGGCTCGCACGACGCCACGCTGGCGCTGGTCGCCTCCGGCAGCTACCAGGCCGGGGTGCTCAACTCCCAGGTCTGGCGCTCCCGCAGCGAGGAGGGCGCGGTCGACCCGGCCGTCGTGCTCTACACGGAGACGCCGCCGTACGCCGACTACCACTGGCTGCTCGGCCCGCAGGCCGCCGAGCGCACCGGCGTCCCCGACCTGCGCGACCGGCTGTTGGACTTCTTCACCGGCCTGTCGCCCGACAACCCGGCCGACGCCGAGGTGCTGGACCTCTTCGGCGCCGGCGCGTTCGTCCCGGCGCAAGCATCGGACCACGACCGCATCGAGCGGATCGGCCGCGACCTGGGGCTGGTCAGCTGACCGCCGTCCTGCGGCTGGACGGCGTCACGGTCCGGTACGGCGGGACGACGGCGCTGGCCGGGGTCGACCTCGTGGTGGGCCCCGGCGAGCGGGTCGCCCTGGTCGGCGCGTCCGGGGCGGGCAAGTCCACGCTGCTCGCCCTGGCCAACGGGTCGGTACTGCCCACGGCGGGCTCGGTGCGGGTACTGGGAACCGAGCTGGGCGCGCGCCCTCCGCGCCGGCTGCGGGCCCGGGTCGGCACCGTGCACCAGTCGCTGGAGCTGGTCGGCCGGCTGCGCGTGGTGCACGACGTCAACGCCGGCCGGCTGGCCGAGTGGTCGGCGGCGCGGGCGGCCTGGTCGCTGGTGCGGCCGCAGGGGCTGCCCGAGGTGCTGGCGGCGCTGGAGCGGGTGGGCCTGGCCGACCGCGCGTTCGAGCGGACCGAGCGGCTGTCCGGCGGCCAGCGGCAGCGGGTGGCGGTCGCCCGCCTGCTGGTGCAGCAACCGGACCTCGTGCTGGCCGACGAGCCGGCGTCCGCCCTCGACCCGGTGCTCGCCGACCGGGCGCTCACGCTGCTCGGCGAGCTGGCGCTGGCCCGGGGCGGCGCGCTGGTCGCCGCGCTGCACGACCCGGGGCTGGTGCGGCGGCACTGCGACCGCGTGGTGGGGCTGGCCGACGGCCGGGTCGTGCTCGACCGCCCGGTGGCCGCGCTGTCCGCCACCGACCTCGCGGGGCTCTACGGGGCCGCGTCGTGACCGCGGTTCTCGACCGGCCGGTCCGCCCGGCCCCTCCCCGACTCCGGCGGGACCGGCACCGCTGGGCCTGGGGCCTGGGCGCGGCGGCGGTGCTGCTCTGGTCGCTGGCCGGCGCCGGGCTGTTCACCGGCGAGGTGCTCAACCCGGGCGGGACGGCGCAGTTCGGCCGGTTCGCGTCCGCGGCCCTCTCCCCCGCGGTCGACGCGGCGTTCCTCGGCGTCCTCGCCCGGTCGGCGCTGGTCACCGTCGCCTACGCCGCGGCCGGCACCGCACTGGCGCTGGTGCTCGGCGCAGCGGGGGCCGCGCTGGTCTCCCGCACCACCTGGGGACGGCGCCGGGCCGGCTGGCTGGCCGCCCGCGGACTGCTCGCCGTCCCCCGCGGGCTGCACGAGGCGGTGTGGGGCCTGCTGCTGGTCAACGTGCTGGGCCTGGACCCGTGGGTGGGCGTGCTGGCGATCGGGCTGCCCTACGGCGCGGTGACCGCGAAGGTCTTCGCCGACCTGGTCGACGAGGTGCCGCGCGGGGCGTACCGCGCACTGCTGGCCGCCGGCGCGGGGCGGCCAGCCGCGGCGCTCTACGGGCTGCTGCCGCCGGCCGCGGGCGGGCTGCTGTCGTACGCCTTCTACCGGCTGGAGTGCGCGGTCCGCTCGGCCGTCGTCCTCTGGATGGTGGGCGCCGGCGGGCT
>DASQDS010000113.1:0-15538 GCA_035634075.1 Pilimelia sp.
GTATGCCTGGGTGCGCGCGCCGGCGGCCACGCCCAGCGCGGTGCGGCTGCCGCTGCTGCTGATCGGGAAGCCGCGCAGCAGGCCGGCGCCGATGTTCGCCGCGCCGAGCGCCAGCAGTTCCTGGTTCGCGTCGACCGGGTAACCGCCGCGGGTGGCGAACGCCCGCGCGGTCAGGACCGTGTCGGTGTAACCGACGACGAGCACGCCGATCTCCGGAAGCAGCAGGTCCCGCACGTCGCCGACGCCGGGCAGCACCGGGGTGGGCAGCCCCTGGGGGACGGCGCCCACCACGGCGATACCGCGCCGCTGCAGATCGAACAGCACGACCGCCGCGGTGGCCAGCAACATGACGAACAGCGGGGTCGGGAGCTTCGGCAAGCGCGCCTGACCCAGGAACAGCAGAATCAGAACGACCACGGCGAAGAGCGTGGTGCCCGGATGCATCCGGGACAGCTGCCCGGCGAACGACGCCAACTCGGCCGGGATGCCCTCGCCGCTGACCGGGACCCCGGTGAGCTTACCGAGCTGCCCGACGATCATCGTGACGGCCACGCCGGCCAGGTATCCGACCAGGATGGGCTTGGACAGCAGGTCGGCGACGAAACCCAGCCGCGCGGCGAAGGCCGCCAGGCACAACACGCCCACCACGACGGCGAGGGTGCCGGCCAGCGCGGCGTAACGCGACGGGTCGCCGCCGGCCAGCGGTGCCACCACCGCGACGGTCATCAGCGCCGTGGTCGATTCCGGGCCCACCGACAGGTGCCGCGACGAGCCGAGGAACGCGTACAACAGCAGCGGCGCCAGAATCGCCCAGAGGCCGGTCACCGGCGGCAGCCCGGCCAGGGCGGCGTAGGCCATCACCTGCGGAACGAGATAGGCCGCCACGGTCAACCCGGCGAGCACGTCACCGCGCAGCCACGACCCCCGATATCCGCGCAGCGCCGCCAGCCCGGGCGCCAGCCGTGCGCGCCGTCGAGGCGTACCCATGTCCGTTCCCCCCCTCCGGACAGGTCCCCGCCCGTCGAGCAGCCACCCGGTCGAGTGTCGCGCCCTGCGGACGCATGCGCTAGATCCGTGGAACTGGCCGGCTCCGCCTCGACCGTAAACGAGCCACCGCCATGACAGGCCGCGGTCGCGCCAGGTGGTCGGAGACACGAGTACGCCACTGCGAGGGGTCATCCGTCGTGCCGGGCCAACACATCGCCGTCGTTGACGACCACGGCACCCTGATCTTGTCGTAGCGTTTGCCCGAGAAATAGACCCGCCTACCCGGCGGCGATCAAGCGGGTCCATCACATTCGGCGTGGTCGCCGTGACAGTGCGGCCGACCGCGACGCTTCGCTCATCAGTCGGCGTCTACCAATCATCAGCTTTTGAGCAGGCACTTGGCGGGCGACCATCCAGCCGAGGGCTTGTCGATAGGTCACCGTGAGCATGGACCCGCCCCGGGGGTCTGCGATAGGGGCGGCCGGGCAACCGGCCGTGAACCGGCCGAGGGGAGCGGCTGCTGGTCGCCTACGCTTCGTGGCAGGCTGCCGCAGGGAGGGAGCGCCGATGGGTGCAGCGTTGGTGCGGACCAAACTGGCGGCGCCGCGCCGTCGGCCCGAGCTGGTGGAACGAGCACGACTGACCGAGCGGCTGGCACGTGCCCGGGAGGCTGCGCTGGTGCTGGTGTCCGCACCAGCGGGCTTCGGAAAGACGACACTGCTCGCCTCCGGTCTCAGCGACGCACCCGACGTAGCGTGGGTGTCGTTGGATGCACGCGACGCTGACGCCACCCGGTTCTGGCTTCATGTCCTGCATGCCTTCGAAGCCACGAGTGCCGGGTGTGCGAGCCCCGCGCTGGCGCTGCTCGACGTAGGTCCGGGCTCGCTCGAGGACGTCGTCACGAGCCTGGTCAACGAGGTGAGTGTCCGTTCCGAGGACCTCACGCTGGTGCTGGACGACTACCACCTGGCGGAGAGCCGCGAGGTCACCGACAGCGTCGCACTCCTGCTCGAGCACCGCCCACCCCAGCTGCACCTGGTCGTGAGCACCCGAGCCGACCCGGCTTTGCCGCTGTCCCGCCTTCGAGCCCGCGGCGACCTGGTCGAGTTCCGGGCCGCCGACCTGCGGTTGACCCTCGGAGAGGTCAGGACCTACCTCAACGGCATCCATGACCTCGGACTGTCGGTCGAGCAGGTGCAGGCGTTGGAGTCGCGAACCGAGGGGTGGGCCGCGGCGCTGCAGCTGGCCGCCCTCTCCCTGCAGGGCCGCACCGATGTCGCGGAGTTCATCGCCTCCTTCGCCGGCGACGACCGCTACATCGTCGACTACCTGATCGACGAGGTGCTGGACCAGCAGCCACCTAGCCTGCGGCGGTTCCTGCTGGACACCTCCGTGCTCGAGGGGTTGTGCGGCCCGTTGTGCGACGCGGTCACCGACCCGGTGGACGGCACGCCTGGCGGTGCGGTGCTGGAGGCGCTGGAGCGGCGCAACCTGCTGCTGGTCCCGTTGGACGACCACCGCCGCTGGTACCGCTACCACCACCTCTTCGCCGACGTCCTCCACAGCCGGCTGCTGGCCGAACGCCCCGGCGACGTCCGCGTGCTGCACGGCCGCGCCAGCGAGTGGTACGAGGCGGCCGGCGACGTCGAGGCAGCCGTGCGACATGCCTTCGCGGCCGGCGACATCGACCGGGCTGCGGACCTCATCGAGGTCGCCACCCCCGAGCTGCGACGCCGACGGGCCGAAGGACTGCTGCGAACCTGGGTGCCGCTGCTGCCCGCCGAGGTCGTGGCCCGACGGCCGGTGCTTGCCAGTAACCTCGTGGGCGCGCTGATGGCAAGCAACATCTTCGACGGCGTCGCCGAGCGGCTGGGCTCCCTCAAGGACAGCCTGGCCACGCCGACGGAGTCTCTCATCGTCCGGGACCGGCACGAATGGCAACGGGTGCCGGCAGTCATGGCCACGCACCGGGCGGCGCTGGCGCTGGTCGCCGGCGACGCGGACTCCACACTCGTCCTCGCCGACGAAGCCTTGGCGTGTGCCACCGAAGGCGATGAGCTGACGTACGCGGCCGCCTCAGCGCTCAAGGGCCTGGCGTCCTGGTCGACCGGCGACCTGTCTTCGGCGC
This sequence comes from Pilimelia sp., assembly GCA_035634075.1. GTDB lineage: Bacteria > Actinomycetota > Actinomycetes > Mycobacteriales > Micromonosporaceae > DASQDS01. The sequence goes on from DASQDS010000113.1 coordinate 3,116, forward strand.
GAGAGGCGTACCTCGCAGCGACCGAGGCGCTCGCCGCGCAGGGGCACGTCTCGGACGCGCTGGGCTGCACGGTGACCGTCGTCGAGCTGGAGCTGCAACTCGGGAACCTCGATGCGGCGCACGGGGCGGCCCAGCGGGCGCTCGACCTCGCCGCCGGCGTCGGGGGCGAGGTGGTACGGGGCACGGCGGATATGTGGGTGGCGTTGGCACGCGTGGCCTGGGAGCGCGGGAACTCCGAAGGCACCGCCCGGCACCTGGGTGTGGCCGGCGACCTCGGTGAGGCTGCCGGTCTCCCGCAACAGCCGTACCGGTGGCGGATCGCGATGGCTGCCCTGCGTGAGGCCCAGGGCGACCTCGCGGCCGCCGATGTGCTGCTGGATGAGGCGGAGCGCCTCTTCAACAGCGACTTCTCACCCAACGTGCGGCCGGTGTCGGCAGTCCGGGCCCGGCTTCACCTGCGCATCGGTGACCTCGCCGCCGCCCGCCGGTGGGCTCAGGCCGCTCAGGTTGCCGCCGGCGACGACCTGGCGTACCTGCGCGAGTACGAGCACGTCACCTTCGCGCGGCTGCTGCTGGCCGAGCACGCGGCAACTCGAGACCCGACCCGTGTGGAGCAGGCGCTCACCCTGCTGCGGCGGCTTCACGACGCGGCAGCCGACGGCGGCCGTACCGCTGCAGTCGTCGAAACCTCCCTGCTGCTGGCCCTCGCCTACGATTCCGTCGGTCGGCCCGAGGACGCGCTTCGACGGCTGCAGGACGCGGTGGACCTGACCGGTCACCGCGGTTGGGTGCGGCCGCTGCTCGACGCGGGACCTCGGATAGTCGACCTGCTCGGGCTCGTGCCCGGCCAGGCACACCTCAGACACGTCCTGGCCGCAGCAGCCACCGGCTCAAGGCCGGCCGACGCGCCACGAAGCCCGACGTCGACGACACCCGGTGAGGGGGCACCGCTCGTGGCGCCGTTGAGCAGCCGCGAGCTCGACGTGCTGCGACTCCTCGGCTCCGACCTTGACGGGCCGGCCATCGCCCGCCACCTCAACGTGTCCCTCCCGACGGTGCGAACCCACACCCAGCGCATCTACGCCAAGCTCGGCGTGAACAACCGGCGCGCGGCCGTGCGACGCGCACACCAGTTGCACCTCTGAGACCCTCCTGCCCTGCGCGCCGGCCGGGAGTCGGAAAAGTTCATCACCGGACTCATCACCTGTGATGACGCCTGCTCATCACCACAGTTCCTACCGTCCCGGGCATGAGCAGCCACACCCCGCACGAGCAGCCCGGCGACTGGTACGAGATCCGCATCCAGGGCCGGCTCGGGGCCCGCTGGTCTACCTGGCTCGACGGCCTCGACGTGTACCACCCCGACGACGGCACCACCGTCCTCCGCGGACCCGTCACCGACCAGGCCGCGCTGCATGGACTCCTTCACAAGGTGCGCGACCTCGGGCTCCCGCTCCTCTCCGTCACCCGCACCGACCCCCACCAGCACTCCTGACCCCGCCGGACGCCCCACCTCAACCCACCCCTCGAGCACCTCCCTACGAGCTTCAGGAGACCCAGATGACCACCATCGAGCGCACCCCCGCCCCACGCGGCCAGACGGCCATGAACCCGACGCGACGTGCCGCCACCATCGTCGGGTGGCTGTTCGTTGTCACCTACGTGACCTCGATCGCCGCCAAGATCGGGTTCTACCCGCCGCTGTTCGACGGGAACTACGTCACCGGTCCCGGCCAGGACTCCCGCGTCCTGTGGGGCGCCTTCTCCGAGGCCGTCCTCATCGTCGCCAACATCGGCACCGCGACCGCCATGTACACCGTCATCAAACGGCGGCACCCGAACCTGGCCATGAGCTTCGTGACGGCACGCGTCATGGAGTCCGTCTTCATCGGCGTCGGCATCCTCGCCGTCCTGACCCTGGTCACCCTCCGCCAGGACTACGCCGCCGCCGACGAGCAGTCCGCAGCCGGGCTGGCCGCAGTCGGCGACGCGTTCGTGGCCTTGCAGGAGTGGACCTTCAACCTCGGACCGGCGCTCGTCGTCGGGGTCGGGAACGGATGCATCCTGGGCTGGATCATGTACCGCAGCGGCCTCGTACCGCGCCGCCTCGCCATCCTTGGCCTCATCGGCGGGCCGCTCATCATCGCCTCCGGCTCGGCTGCGGTGCTGGGACTCATCGAGCCCGATGGCGCAGCCCAGAACCTGTCCGCCATCCCGGAGTTCTTCTGGGAGCTCGGCCTGGGCATCTACCTCATCGTGAAGGGCTTTAAGACCCCGCTGTCCGCATCCAGCGAGCAGGACGCGGTGAAGGGGGCCTCGCGATGATCTCCGTCGACCACGTCACCAAGACCTACGGCACCTTCACCGCCGTGGACAACGTGACCTTCACCGCCCGGCCAGGACGCATCACCGGCTCCGCGGCGACCTCGTCGGTGAACGGCTGGTCCAATCTCACCGTGACCGCGCTGGTGTGGCTGGTGGTGCCGACGGTGGTCGCCGTGCTGAACGTGCTCCGCTCGGAGGTGAAGTGATGAGCCCCGACCCCGTGGAGAACCCCCACCCGGGCGCCCGGGCGGACGCCGTACCGAGAACCAGCCGGGCCGTCACGCAGACCCGGTACGGCGGACCCGAGGTGCTGCGCCTACTCGACCAGCCGCCCCCCGCCCCGGGTGCCGGAGAAGTCCTGGTCCGGGTGCACGCCGCGTCGGTGAACGCCAGGGACTGGCACGTCATGCGCGGCGAACCACGGCTGGCGCGGCTCATGGACCGCACCGTGTTTGCCCGCCGCGGTCCACGGGTCCCGGTGCGGGGCACGGACCTAGCCGGGGTCGTCGCGACCATCGGTGCCGGCGTCACCCGCTGGGCGCCTGGTGATGCCGTGTACGGCGAAGGCGTCGGCACGTTCGCCGACTACGCCGTGGCGGCCGCCACCCAGCTGGCGGCGTTACCGGACGGGATGCGGTTCGAGGACGCTGCCGCCCTGCCGTTGGCAGCCACCACGGCGCTGCTGTGCCTGGACGAAACGGGGCTGAGTGAGGGCGCGACGGTGCTCATCAACGGCGCCTCGGGTGGCGTCGGCACGATGGCCGTCCAAGCCGCCAAAGCCAGGGGGTTCGACGTCTCAGCGGTGGTCAGCACCCGCAACGTGGCGATGGTGGAGTCGTTGGGCGCCGACACGGTCATTGACTACACGACCACCGACTTCACCCGGACCGGCCGCACCTGGGACGCCGTCGTGGACCTGGTGGGGAACCACCGCCTGCGTGACCTGCGGCGGACGGTCCGGCCCGAGGGCCGGCTGGTGTTGTCGGGTGGCGGGAACTCCGGCGAAGGACGGGTCCTGGGGCCCCTGAAGCTGCTGGCCGGCGCGACGGCGCTGGCCCGTTTCCAGCCGTTCCAGGTCCGTGCCCCCCGGGCCGTGCCGAGCACCGAGATGCTGGAGCGGGTCGCCCGCATGGTCGCCGACGGTCGGCTCCGGCCTGTGGTGGACACGACGTTCGCGCTGCCGGACGTTCCCGCCGCGGTCCGCTACATGGAGACCGCGCACACCCGCGGAAAGGTGGTCATCACGACCAGCTGAAGGGGGTGCGCGGCCCCCTGTTTGGGCTGGCGTCACCGGTCCCCACGCTGCCGAGCGAACTGCCCACCGTTTCGTAGTGATGCCGGCGCGGCTCGGCCGTTATGGTCACTTCTCAACAGTGATGGCGATCTTGCCGCGGACGTGTCCCGCTTCGAGCTGCCGTACGGCGAGCGGCGCGTCCGCGAGCGGATAGGTACGGTCGATGCTCGGCACGAGCTGGCCGGCCTCGATCAGCTCGGTGAGGCGGTCGTAGTCGCTGGCGCGCTCCTGGGCGACCAGCAGGGCGAGACGTTGCCTGAGGAAGACAGAGAGCAGCACGCCCCGCAGCTGCCGTCCCATGCCGATGAGCGCGCCGGCGTCCTCGCCGCCGACGAACACGGCGGTCCCTCCCGGTCGGAGGGCCCGCCGCAGCCGCCGCAGCGATGGGTTGCCGGCGATGTCGAGGATCAGGTCGTACCGGCGGGACCCGTCGGCGAAGTCGTCACGGTTGTAGTCGATGACGTGGTCGGCTCCCAGCGATGCGACGTGGTCTGCCTTCGAAGTGCTGCAGACGCCGGTGACCTCGGCGCCGAACGCCTTCGCGAGCTGGACGGCGTAGCTCCCGACGCCACCGGAGGCGCCGATCACGAGCACGGATCGCCCGGTTTGGACGCGACCGACATCGACGAGTGCCCGCAGCGCGGTGGCGCCCGACACGGGTACGACGGCGGCTTGGGTGAACGTGAGGTTGGCGGGCTTGCGAGCAAGCCGGTTCTCTTGGGCGACCGCGTACTCGGCGAACGATCCCGGGGCGACGCCGTACACCTCGTCACCGACCGCGAACCGGGTGACTGCAGGGCCGACAGCGACGACGGTGCCGGCGACATCGCGGCCGGGGACCGGGTTCTTGGGACGAGTCATGCCGAACGCGAGCCGCGCGGCGTACGGCTTGCCGGTGATCAGGTGTTCGGTGCCACGGTCCAGGCCGGCCGCACGGACCTCGACGAGCACGTCGTGGTCGCCGATCACCGGACGGGGAACGCGGCCGAGTTGGAGTACCTCCGCGGTGCCGTAGCGGTGTTGCAGGACGGCGCGCATCGTACGGTCGGTGAGGGTGTTCATGACACGTTCTCCTTCTTCTCAGATGGGGGGCAGAGGGTTGTACTGGATCTTCCGGCGGACTTCCCGGGCCCGTTCGACATCGGTGAGCCGGGCGACCAGGTACAACGCCATGTCGATGCCGGCGCTGACGCCGGCGCTGGTGATCAGGTCACCGTCGTCGACGAATCGCGCACTGACGTCGGTGACGACCGTGGGGTCCAGTTCGGAGAGCTCGTTGAGCCAGGCCCAGTGGGTGGTGGCCCGGCGGCCGACGAGCAGGCCGGCGGCCGCGTAGACCAGGCTGCCGGTGCAGACCGACGTCATCAGGGCGACGGTGGCGCGCTGCCGGCGAACCCAGTCGAGGTGACCGCGGTCGTGCAGCATGCGCCTGCTGCCCGGGCCACCGGGATGAACCAGAACGTCCATCGCCGGCGCCTCGTCGATCGAGTGGTGCGCGCCGAGGACCAGGGTCTTGGCGCCACGGACGGGGCGGCCGTCGGACGAAAGGCAGAAGGCGTCCCAGCCGTCCTCGGGATGCTGCCGCGTCCAGGCGGACAGCACCTCCCACGGGCCGACAGCGTCCAGCTCCTCGACCCCGTCGAAGAGCAGGATGCCGATCTGGCGGCGGTCGGTTTGTTTCATGGGGTAAGCCTCACCGCGGGCGGCGGTGGTCGCCCCGGTCAAACAGCCGGGTTCGGAGCCGACGGCGGCGTGTACGTTCATCGCGTGATGGTCGGTCGCGAGCCGGAACGGCAACTGCTGCAAGCGCTCGTCGCGGGCGCGCGCGGCGGGTCCGCGGGAACCTTGGTCGTCCGCGGTGAGCCCGGTGTTGGCAAGTCGGCGCTGCTCGACGAGCTCGTGGCGGGTGCCGGTGACGCCACCGTGCTGCGCACCCAGGGTCTGGAGGTGGAGGCGCCGCTGGCCTTCGCGGCACTGCATCGGCTGCTGCGCAACATTGTAGGCATTGGGTCAGTGTCCGAGGGGGGACTTGAACCCCCACGCCCGATAAAGGGCACTAGCACCTCAAGCTAGCGCGTCTGCCATTCCGCCACCCGGACTTGCTCATTCAACCTACCCGGCAGACCTGAACGCATGCGCCGTTCAACGGCCACCCGGGCGGGTCGCACGGGGCATCACTTTACACCCCTCCCCCGGCCCCTCGCAGCAGGGATCGCCGGCGTAGCGGGCCGCGTCGGGGCACCCGCGCCGGGACGGGCTGGCGCGTCCGGCGGGTGGCAGGGCAGCATGGCCACCGTGTCCGCGCCCTCGCCCCTCGCCGCCGTGCAGCGGGACGCCCGCGCCCGCCGCGAGGCCGGCGACCTCGCCGGTGCGATCGCCGTGCTCGCCGGCGCCCTCGACGGCGCCAAGCCAGCCCTCGGCGAGGACCATCCCGACATCCTGAACACCGCCTACCAGCTTGCCCAGTTCCACCGGGAGGCGGCGGAGCCGGCCGCCGCCCGGCGGGTGCTCGAGGAGGCGCTCGCCGCGGGGCAACGCCGCTTCCCCGAGGATGATCGCCTGCTGCTGGCCATGTCACTCGCGCTGGGTTCGGTCGCGGAGGAACTCGGCAACCGGCACGAGGCCCGCCGCAACTTCAGCCGCGTGGCCAGGCTGGGGCCCGCCGCGCTGGGGCAAGACCATTGGGCGGTACGCGCGGCGCGTGACTACCTGGGAGAGCAAGCCACGCCGCCGGGGCCCGGTCCGGCCGACCCGCGCCCGGCGGAGGCGCAGCCCGCGCCTCCGCGCAACGACCCGCCGGCGCCGCGCCTCGCCGAACCCGAGACACCACCGCCCCCCACGGTGGACCGCTTCACCCACCCTGACCGCCCGTCACTGGTCGCCCAGCCCGCCGAGCGGCTCGCCCGACCGGACGCCCCGCCACCAGAACCGGTCGACTCTCCGACGAGCATGCTCCCCACAATCACCCCCCGCCCAGCCCCCACCACCCCCGGGCCGCACAGCGCGCAGCCGCGATCTTGGTCCGGGGACGACCGTTTCCGGGGGTCAGCGGACCAAGGTCCGCACGGGCACGCACCTGACGCGTATCCGCACCGCACTCGACCGCCGGACCATCGCCCGCACCCGCAGGCCAGCCTGCCCGACCTCGGCCCACAGCCGCAGATCAGCGCGCCGCCGGCGTACCCGCCCGTCGGGTATCCGCAGGAGATCTACCCGACTCTCAGCGGCGACGGCGGCAACGGCGGTGGGATGCCGGCCGCCGGGGCGGTGCGACGAGGGCGGGGGGCCACCGTCGCCGCCGTCGTCGCGGCCGTGGCGGCGGTGATCGCGGTCGCTGTCGCCGGCGTCATCGCGCTGCAGGGCGACGACGCTCCCCCGCCGAACACCGCGACCAGCGAGGCGCCGCAGGTGTCGGTCACGGCGGAGCCGCCCGCCGACGTGCGGGTGGAACGGGATGCGGAGGCCGTGGTGCTGACCTGGGTCGATCCGGCGCCGGGTCGCACCACCGCCCTGATCACGGCGGGCCAGGAGGGCGAGAACATGCGCGTCGTGGGGCAGCTGCCGGCCGGCGCCCCGGCACGGTTCCGCATGCACGCCCTCAACCCGAGCGTCACGTACTGCTTCCAGGTGGGCATCGTGTATTCGGCGACGGAGATGGGTGTCGCACGACCGGTGTGCCTGCCGCCGGCCACGGCGACGCCCGGGCGGTGAACCGCGGCAGTTGATCGAGCCGCCTACCAGCGACAACATGAGGTGGGCGCCGGTTATCCACAGGGGACGCCGGCAATTGTCCACAGCCACACACAGCGGGTTACCGCTCCGGTCGGCCGGGCCCTATGATGACACCCGGCTCCGGCGGGCTCACCGCGGCCTCCGGCCGGCAGCACGGCGGGCCAGCACGGCGGGCAGAGGGCCAGCACGGCACGGCAGACGGCCAGCACGGCACGGCAGACGGCCAGCACGGCAGGCGCACAGGCAGACACACGTACGTTCGGCTCGGACACCGAGGCCAGGGCACCCAGGACCGCCGCCCCACCGAGGGCACCACGCGAGAGCAGACACGCACGCCAGGCACCACACACGGGGATGGGGAGGACGGCCGGCTGTGGCGTCCACAGGCACGGAGTCGATCACGCAGGCGGTCGCGCAGCGAGTGCGGCGGCCGCGGTTGTTGGGCGGCCTGGTCACGGTCGGGACCGTGCTGGCGCTGGTGGTGGCCATGGGCCTCACCGTGCTCGGCCTGGGCGCCACGGACCACGCGGTGGCGAACTACGACGCGAGTTCCTGGCTGTGGAGCCGGGTGAAGGGCGAGCTGGCCCGCGTCAACGGCGGCACCGCCAAGGTCGACACGCGGGTGAAGGTGCCGGCGGCGGCCGGGCACGGCATGCAGGTCACCCAGACGGATCGTTTCCTGCTGCTGCGCGACACCGCGAGTGGCCGGGTCAGCGCGTTGGACCTCGCGACGCTGCGCACCACGGCCACGTCGGAGACGACCGTCGGCCTGGGCGTCAACATCGCCCTGGAGGGTGATTCCGCGTTCATCGTCGACACGGTCCAGGGGGTGGTGCGCCAGCTCGACCCGCGCACGCTCACGCCGATCGGCGAGCCGGTGCGGTACCCGCCCGGCATCACCAGCGGCACCTTCGACGGCAGGGGCCGGCTGTGGATCGGCGTGCCGAGCGAGGGGACGGTGTCCGCGGTGACGCCGGCGCCCCTGCCGGCGACCGACGGGGGGTCCGGTGCGGGCGCCCCGGCCGGGCCGGCGCTGGTCAAGACCCTCGCGGTGGCCGCGCCGAGCCACGACCTGTCGGTGTCCGGGCTGGACGACGGCGTGGCGGTGCTGGACAGGACGAGCGGCCGGCTGACCACCCTGCGCGGCGACGCCCAGCGGGAGGTGCGCCTGCAGCTGGGCGGCCCGGCGGCGATGCCGCCGCGCACGAACGGCGCCGACGTGCCGGTCACGGTGCTGGGCGAGCGGCACGTGTACGTCGTCCGGGACGGCGCGGTGCGCGACTTCGCGGTGCCCGGCGCGGGCGACCGGCTGCGGCCGGCGGTGGCCTGGGCGGGCCGGTTCTACTGCGCCGACGACGCGACCGGCGCGGTGTACGTGCTGGACGGGTCGGGCAAGCTGGTCCGCACGATCGGGGTGCGGGGCGCGAACGGCCCGCTCGACCTGGAGGTGCGCGAGGAGCACCTGTTCATCAACGCGCCGAACGCCTCGACGGCCCGGGTGGTGGACAGCCAGCACCGGGTCAAGGAGGTCGACAAGTACGCCAACGACGTGCTCGGCGGCGACCCGCCGCCGCCCCCGCCGCCCCCACCGCCGCCGAAGGAGCCGCCGGTCGGCCCGCCGGGCGCGCCGCGCGGGGTGACCGCGACGGCGGGTGACGCGGAGGCGCGGGTGAGCTGGAAGGCCGCCTCGGCGAACGGCGCGGCGATCTCCAGGTACGTGGTGGCGGGCGCCGGGAAGACGCTGGAGGTCGGTGCCGACCAGCGGTCGGTGGCGGTGACCGGGCTGACGAACGGCGAGACCTACCAGTTCACGGTGCACGCGGTCAACCGCAAGGGCGCGGGCCCGAAGCGGACGAGCAACCCGGTCGTGCCCACCTCCGAGGTGCCGGATCCGCCGGCGAGCGTGTCGGCGTCGGCGAAGCCGGACGGCACGGTGGAGGTCGGCTGGCCGGCGGCTAACGGCCAGGGCCGGGACATCGCCCGGTACGCGGTGACGGCGGTGTCCGAGGGCGCCTCGGCGACGGTCGGCGAGGCGACCGGCACGTCGCTGGTCATCAAGGCGGGCGAGCTGGAGTACGGGCGGCAGTACGCGTTCACGGTGGTGGCCGTGAACGACCGGGGCGCGAGTTCGGAGCCGTCGCCGGTGAGCGCGACCGTGGTGCCGTTCGCCGCGCCGGCGGCGCCGGTGGGCCTGACCGCCGCGACGGTGCCGGACCAGGCGGGCGCGGTGCGGGTGAGCTGGCAGGCGCCGACCGACAACGGGCGGCCCATCACCGGGTACGTGGTGTCGGCCGGCGGCACCGACCGGCAGGTCACCGACACCGAGGTGACGCTGACCGGGCTCGGCAACGACAAGGCCGTGACCGTGAAGGTCAAGGCGGTGAACGAGGCCGGCGAGGGCGCGGAGGCCACGGCGGAGGCCCGGACGGTGGCGCCGCCCACGGTGACGGTGACCCGGACCACCGGCGAGCACACCTCCGTGTCGGTCGCGTTCACGGTCAACGACGGCGGCGGGCAGACGTCCTGCACGCTGAGCGTCGGGGCCGTCATGCCGAAGACCGGCGCGTGCACGGTCCTGACCGTCAGCGGCCTCAAGCCGAGCACCAGCTACAACTTCACGCTGGCGGTGACCAACGCGGCCGGCACGGGGAGGGCGACCGGTACGGCGGCGACGGCCAAGGTGTACGGCACGTCGGTGTGCGTCAACAACACGGCGAGCGCCGACACGGCCCAGCGCGTCTGGTGCAACGACACCCGGAACGGCATGGAGGTCTACAGCGGCACCAACATGAACACCACCCGGCTGGGCCGGGGCAGCAACGGCGCCCGGTACGAGGCGATCTGCAAGGCGAACGGCGAGGGCATCAACGACTACGTGTACAACCCGGGCAAGATGGGCACCGGCGTCAACGACTCGACGCCAATCTGGATCCGGATCAACTTCGGCGGCCGGCAGGGCTACATGTCCTTCGCCTGGTTCAACCTGGAGGGGTACGGCAAGAACGAGCACGCCGTCTTGCCCAGTTGCTGACAACGCACCACCGCAGGGAGCACCACCGGATGAACCCGCAGGAGCAGTCCCCGCCGGAGCAACTGCCGCCGGCACAGGTCGAGGCGTTCGCCGAGATCGGCGCCCGGCTGGCGGCCAACGTCGGCTCCATCGTGCTGGGCAAGCCGCACGTCGTGCGGCTTGCCGTGACGGCGTTGCTCGCGGAGGGGCATGTCCTGCTGGAGGACGTGCCAGGCGTCGGCAAGACCACGCTCGCCCGCGCGGTCGCCGCGTCGGTGCACGGGCAGTGGCGGCGGGTGCAGTTCACGCCGGACCTGCTGCCGTCGGACGTGACCGGCGTGACCGTGTTCAACCAGGGCAGCCAGGGGTTCGAGTTCCACCCGGGGCCGATCTTCGCGAACATCGTGATCGCCGACGAGATCAACCGCGCGTCGCCGAAGACCCAGTCGGCGCTGCTGGAGGTCATGGAGGAGGGTTACGTCACGGTCGACGGGGTGCGGCACGCGGTGCCCCGCCCGTTCCTCGTCGTGGCGACGCAGAACCCGGTCGAGATGGACGGCACCTACCGGTTGCCGGAGGCGCAGCTGGACCGGTTCCTGATGAAGCTGTCGGTCGGCTACCCGGCGGAGTCGGTGGAGGTCGAGGTGCTGCGCGGGGCGGCCGGCCGGTCCCCCGACACGCTGACGCCGATCACGGACACCGGCACGATCGGGGAGATGATCCGCTTCGCGCGGGGCGTGCACCTCGCGGAGCCGCTCTACACGTACGCCGTACGACTGGCGACGGCGACGCGGACGCACCCGCAGGTGCGGCTCGGCGTCAGCCCGCGCGGCGTCATCGCCCTGACCCGCGCGGCCGGGGTGTACGCGCTGCTGGCCGGCCGGGGTTACGTGCTGCCGGAGGACTTCAAGGCGCTGGTCGAGCCGGTCTTCGGTCACCGGATCCTGCTCACCCCCGACGCGCAGCTGCGCGGGGTCACCCCGGGTGAGGTGCTGGCCGACGCGGTGGCCTCGGTGCCGGTGCCGATCCCGGCCGGGGTCTGATCCACCGCGGTGCGGCGCCGATGAGGATCACCGCCCGGGGCGCCGGGCTGCTGGCCGCGGGCGTCGCCGCGCTGGTCGCCGGCTTCGCGTTCGGCTACCCGGAGCTGACCCTGCTCGGCACGGCGGCGCTGCTGGCCGTGGGCATCGCGGCGGCGTACGCCGCCTGGCGGCCGGCGCTCGGCGTGCGGCGGGCGGCGGACCCGGACCGGGTGCCCCGCGGCGACGCGTGCGCGGTGACGCTGACGGTGCGCAACGCGAGCCGGTACCGCGCCGCGACGCTGGTCGCGGAGGACCGGTGCGGGGACCGGACGGTGCCGGTGCCGCTGGTGCGGCTGCGGCCCGGCCGGGACACCGACGTGGGCTACCCGGTGCCCACCGTGCGACGCGGCGTGGTGCCGATCGGCCCGCTGCGGGTGACCCGCCGGGACCCGCTCGGCCTGGTGGCGGTCGGCCGGTCCTGCGGCGACGTCACCCACGTGTGGGTGTACCCGCGGGTCCACCCGCTCACCGCGGTCCCCGCGGGCGTGGCCCGCAGCATGGACGGCCGGGTGGACCGGGTGCCGCACGGCAGCCTCACGTTCGACACGCTGCGCGAGTACGTGATCGGTGACGAACTGCGCCGGGTGCACTGGCGCACCAGCGCCCGGGTCGGCGAGCTGATGGTCCGCGAGCAGTTGGACACCAGCCTGCCGCGGATCGTGGTGCTGCTGGACGACCGGGAGGCGGCGTATCCGGGCGCGGTGCGGGGCGCGGCGGAGGAGTTCGAGTCGGCGTGCGAGGCGGCCGCCTCGGTAGTGGCGGCGGCGGTACGCGAGGAGTTGCCGGTCGCGTTGCATCTGGTCAGCGGCGCGGCGGTCGGCGGGGACGGCCGGCGGGCGGTCGGGGGGCGGCCGTACCTGGACGCGCTCGCCGAGGCGGTGCTGCACGCGGGTGGCCCGGCCGGGCTCGGCGAAGCGGCGGACCGGCTACGCCACCGGCCGGCGGGCGACACGCTGGTGTTCCTGACCGGGGCGGGCGGG
>DASQDS010000114.1:0-1547 GCA_035634075.1 Pilimelia sp.
TCACGCCGGCGTAGCGCAGGTGCAGCGCCATGCCCCCGCCGGCGTGGGAGAGGTTGTGGCAATGGTTCATCCAGACGCCCGGGTTCGTCGCGCGGAAGCCGACCCGCCACACCTGCCCGGGCCGCACGTCGAAGGAGTCGAGCCAGAGCGGGCTGCCGGTCACCGGCCGGCCGTCGCGGGCGAGCACCAGCACCCGGTGGCCGTGCAGGTGCCAGGGGTGGGTGTCCAGCCCGCGGTTCACCACGGTCAGCGCCACCAGCTCCCCCGACCGCACGACCTGGGCGGGCACGTGCGGGAAGGCGCGGCCGTTGACCGTGTACGCGTAGCGGGGCAGCCGGCCGGTGCGCGCCAGGCCGCGGTCCAGCACGAGGGTCAGGTCCCGGTCGTATCGGCTGGCCGGCCCGAACGGCGTTTCCGCCGGGGCGCCGTAGCCGACGAGGTCCAGCTCCGGCCAGCGGGCGGTGTCCGGCGCCGCCGGGTCCGGGCCGCCGGGGCGTGGGACCAGCGACAGCCCGCCCGCCCGGTCGTCGTCCACGAGCAGGAGCACCGGGCCGCCCGGCATGGTGAACGTCAGGTCGTGCCGGCCGCCGGCGGCCAACCGCAGGCCCACCCGGCCGAGCTCGCCCGGGCCGGTCAGGTCGGTGCCGTCCACCGCGGCGAGCCGGTACGGCGTGCCCGCCACGGTCAGCCGGCGCGGGACGCTGTCGGTGTTCACCACCCGCAGGCGCACCGCGGTGCCCGGCGCGACGGTCCGCCGGACCCGCCCGTCGGCGTCGCCGAGCAGCACCGTGCCGGCCAGCGTGTGCACGGGCACGGTCAGGTCCAGGCCCGCCGGCCGCGGCCCGCGCGGGTTGACCACGAGGGTGCCGTAGAGCCCCATCCGCCCGCCCCGGTGGGACGCCTGGTGGGTGTGGTACCAGTAGGTGCCCGCCCGGTCGGCGAGGAACCGGTACACGTGCTCGCCGCCGGGCGGTACGGCGTCCTGCGTCAGGCCCGGGGCGCCGTCCTCCGCGGCCGGGACGTCGTAGCCGTGCCAGTGCAGCGTCACGCCGTCGCCGATGTCGGCATTGCGCAGGGTGACCTCGATGAGGTCGCCCACGGTCGCCGTGACCGGCGGCCCGGGCACCTGGCCGCCGTACGCCCACGCGGACACCCGCCGCCCGCTGGCGAGCGTCACCGTGGTCGTGCCGGCGACGAGCGTGTACCGCCGGACGACGCCACCGGGCGCCGGGGCGGCCGCCGCCGCTCGCGCTGAGCGTCGGGCGCCGTCGTCGGATCGCCGAAGAGCGGGCTGCCCGATCTATCGTGTCCGCCGCCCGGCGTGTACGATGGAGGCCTCGCATGGCTTTCCCCCCGCGGTGGGTGGTGTTGGTCTTCGGCGCGGCCGCCGTCGCCACGTCGACCGGCTCTGCGGCGCCGGCCCGGCCCTCCGCGGCGGCGCCTTCACGGGTGCCGAACGTCGTGGTGGATTCGGCCGCGCTCGAGGCCGCGGCCCGGGTGTCCGCCCCGATCGCCGAGGTCACGGTTTATAGCGACCGCGCCCGAAT
>DASQDS010000115.1:0-3878 GCA_035634075.1 Pilimelia sp.
ATCCCCTTGGGCAGCGGCGCCGGCCGGGTGGGCCGCACACCGCCGAGCACGCGGTCGACGTCGTCCTGCCCGGCGGCGTCCCCACCGGCGTACAGCCGCTCGCGGTATTCGGCGTAGGCGGCCAGCCGGTCGCGCAGCGCCGGATAGGTGAACGGCTTGAGCAGGTAGCCCACGACCCCGTGCGCGGCGGCGGCGCGCACGGTGGCCAGCTCGCGCGCGGACGTGACGGCGAGGACGTCGACCTGCGCGCCGGCGGCGCGGATGCGGCGGCACAGGTCGATGCCGTGGGCGTCGGGCAGGTTCATGTCCAGCAGCACCAGGTCGACCGGCACCCGGGCCAGCGCGTCCAGGGCCGCGGCACCGGTGCCGGCGACCGCCGCCGTGGTGAAGCCCGGCGTCCGGTCGACGTAGGCGCGGTGGGCCTCGGCGGCGACCGGCTCGTCTTCGACGACGAGGACGCGGATCACCGGGCCGCTCCGGCGGGCGCGGGGACGGGCCGCCGGACGGGCAGGGTGACGGTGAACAGCGCGCCGGGCCCGGGCCGGACGCTCAGCGTGCCGCCGAGCCGGGCGACGGTCTGCGCGACCAGCGCCAGGCCCAGCCCGCGGCCGAGCCCCGACGGCGCGCCGGTGGTGTCCTTGGTGCTCCAGCCGCGCTCGAACACCCGCGGCAGGTCCTCCTCGCGCACGCCGGGGCCGGTGTCCTCGACCCGGACCTCCAGCCGCCCGCCGTCGACCTCGGCGGCGAACTGCACCTCCCGCGGCGGGTCCCCGGCGAGTGCGGCGTCGATCGCGTTGTCCAGCAGGTTGCCGACGATGGTCACCAGGTCACCGCCCGGGATGCCGGTCTCGCCCACCGCGGTCGCCGGGTCGACCTCCAGCAGCACGCCCCGCTCGTGCGCGGTCGCCGCCTTGCCGAGCAGCAGTGCCGCCAGCACCGGGTCGCCCACGGCGTCGACCACGCGGTCGGTGAGCCGCTGGGCCGAGGCCAGCTGGGCCGTCGCGAAGTCGATCGCCTCCCGCGTGCGGCCCAGCTCCACGAGGGACACCGTGGTGTGCAGCCGGTTGGCCGCCTCGTGCGCCTGGGCGCGCAGCGACTCGGCGAAGGCCCGGATGCTGTCCAGCTCGCCGGTCAGCGCCTGCAGCTCGGTGTGGTCGCGCAGGGTCACCACGGCGCCGGCCGAGCGGCCGCCCGGCCGCGGCGGGGCCTGGTTGACCACCAGCACCCGGGTGCCGGTCACGTGCACCTCGTCGACGGCGGTGCGCTGCTGACCCAGCGCCGCGGTCAGCTCCGCCGGCAGGCCCAGCTCGCCGACGTGCCGGCCGGTGGGGTCGTCGGCCAGCCCGAGCAGCCGCCGCGCCTCGTCGTTGACCAGCTGCACCCGCTGCTCGCCGTCCACCAGGAGCAGCCCCTCGCGGACGGCGTGCAGGACGGCGTGGTGGTAGTCGACCATCCGCGCCAGCTGCGCCGGGGACAGCCCGTGGGTCTGCCGCCGCAGCCGCCGGCTCAGCGCCGCGCTGCCCAGCGCGCCGACGGCGAGGGTCACCGCGCCCGTTCCGAGGATGCCGGGGACGGCCGCGGCGAGGTCCTGCCCGATCTCCTCGACGGTGACCCCGGCCGACACCAGGGCGACCACGCTCCCGTCGCCGTCGACGACCGGCCCGGTGGCGCGGACCGACGGGCCGAGGGTCCCGGTGTAGGTCTCGGTGAAGGTGTCCCCGGCCAGCGCCGGGCCGACGGTGCCGAGGAACGGCTGGCCGATCCGTGCGGGGTCGGGGTGGGTGAAGCGGGTGCGGTCGGGCGCCAGCACGGTGATGAACGACGTCCCGGTGTCGGCGCGCACCGCCTCGACGTAGGGCTGCAGCACCGCGGTCGGGTCCGGCCCGGTCACCGCGTCGACCACCAGCGGTGAGTCGGCGATGGACTCGACGATCGCCGTGGTCTCCTCCTCGGCCGCCGCCCGGACCGCCTGGCGCGCGTCGAGGTAGGCCACGACCGTCGCCGTCAGCACGACCACGGCCACGACCAGCGCCTGGAGCAGCAGCAACCGCCGGGCCAGGCTGGCGTCCCCCAGGCGGCGGCGCGTGCGCAGGGCGGCTACCGTCACGCCCGCGAGTGTGCCGCCTGCGAGGACGGGCGCCGCCGATCCGGTGCACGCAATGAACGAATGCGTGACCGCGATCACCGCGAACCGGAACGTGATGTGCGCCGCCCTCCCGGACGGCCCCCAGCCCCTCGATCACCAGGAGCAGTCATGGCCTCAGGCACAGTCGCCGAACAGCCGCCGCCGGCCAAGCGGCGGGACCGGACCCACTGGCTCTACATCTCGGTCATCGTCGCGGTGCTGGCCGGCATCGCGGTCGGTTTCGCGTTCCCCGAGTTCGCCACCGGGCTGAAGTGGCTCGGCACGGCCTTCGTGGGCCTGATCAAGATGCTCATCGCGCCGGTCATCTTCTGCACCATCGTGCTGGGCATCGGCGCCATCCGGCAGGCGGCCAAGGTCGGCCGCATCGGCGGGCTCGCGCTGGGCTACTTCATCCTGATGTCCACGATCGCCCTGGCCATCGGCCTGGTCGTGGGCAACATCCTGAACCCCGGCGACGGTCTGCAGCTGTCCGACGAGCTGCGCGGCCAGGGCGCCGCGCTGGCCGAGACGGCGGAGGAGGGTGGCGGCACCGTCGACTTCCTGCTCGGTCTGATCCCCACCACGCTGGTGTCGGCGCTGACCGAGGGCTCGGTGCTGCAGGCGCTGCTGGTCGCCCTGCTCACCGGCTTCGCCATCCAGGCCATGGGCCGAGCCGGGGAGCCGCTCCTGCGCGGCATCGGACACTGCCAGAAGCTGGTGTTCCGCATCCTCGCGATGATCATGTGGGTGGCTCCGATCGGCGCGTTCGGCGCGATCGCCGCCGTCGTCGGCGAGACCGGGATCGACGCGCTGAAGAGCCTCGCGATCATCATGCTGGGCTTCTACGCCACCTGCGCGCTGTTCGTGATCGTCATCCTCGGCCTGCTGCTGCGCCTGGTGGCCGGGATCAACGTCTTCTCGCTGCTGAAGTACCTGGGCCGCGAGTTCCTGCTGATCGTCTCCACCTCGTCGTCGGAGACCGCCCTGCCGCGGCTGATCGCCAAGATGGAGCACGCCGGCGTGAGCCAGCCGGTCGCCGGCATCGTCGTCCCGACCGGGTACTCCGTCAACCTCGACGGCACCGCCATCTACCTGACGATGGCCTCGCTGTTCATCGCCGAGGCGCTGGGCGACCCGCTGTCGCTCGGTGAGCAGATCGGCCTGCTCGCCTTCATGATCATCGCCTCGAAGGGCGCCGCCGGTGTGACCGGCGCCGGCCTGGCCACGCTGGCCGGTGGGCTCTCGGCCCACCGCCCCGACCTGCTGGACGGCGTCGGCCTGATCGTCGGCATCGACCGGTTCATGTCCGAGGCGCGCGCGGTGACCAACTTCGCGGGCAACGCGATCGCCACCGTCCTGATCGCCACCTGGACCAAGGAACTCGACCGCGAGCAGCTGTCCGCGGCGCTGTCGGGCCGCAGCCCCTTCGACGAGGCCACCATGATCGACGACCACGGCGGCCCGTCCGACGCCGAGCTGCCGGCCGACGCGACCAACGCCGGCCCCGGACAGCGGGACGCCGGCGACGCGCAAGCGAAGCTGGCGGGGGCTTCGCTGCGCTGACGCGAGCGCCGCACTCCCGGGGGCGTCCGGTCCTGTCCAGGACCGGGCGCCCTCGTCGTTCTCGGGGTCAGTGGTGGGCGGCGTGCCAGTGGCCGTGGACGGCGTCGTGATCGGACCTGTGGTCCCGCTCGGCGGCCGCCCGCTCCGCGGCCGCGTCCTCGCGCCGGGTGCGGCGGAGGTCGACGACGGC